>CANTGP010000256.1 GCA_947653315.1 uncultured Lachnospiraceae bacterium | reverse complement strand
AGAGAGAAGGAGGCAAGAGAAAATGGGAAAAACAACGATGAAAAAGGAAAGCTGACCATGATTGATTTGTATTATATTGAGGATGATCCGGGTATTGCATTAATTGTAAAAGAATATTTGGAACAGAAGAACTTTAAGGTAACGATTTGTGAAACGCTTGCACAGGCAGGACAGGCATTAAAGGAGCATGTCCCAACCCTTGTTTTGCTGGACTGGAATATGCCGGATGGGCACGGGGATAGTTTGTGCCGGTGGATTCGTAGGAACTGGAAAGAACTTCCCGTTATTTTTCTTACTGTCCGGGGAGATTGTGCGGATGTTGTTTCGGGCTTTGGGAACGGTGCGGACGATTATATCGTGAAACCGTTTGAACTGGAGATATTGCATTCACGGATTTTGGCATTACTGCGCAGGACCGGCGACGTGTCTAAGCAATATCTTTCCTGTGACGGGATTCGGATGGATTTAAACCGACATACGGTTTTCTGCCGTTTAGAGGAAATTCTTTTAAGCGAGGCGGAATACCGGTTGCTTTTGTATCTGATGCAGAATAAGGGAAAGACCGTTACCAGGGAAAAAATACTGGAGCGGGTGTGGGATGTAAACGGAAATTATGTGAACGATAATACATTAACCGTTACCATGAAACGTTTGAGGGACAAACTTTACCAGCCGGAGTGTCTGAAAACCGTCAGAAGTGTTGGCTATCGTATGGAGGATACGCTATGAGCGGACGGAAAAATATACTGGTCACGTTTGGATTCGTACTATCCGTCAGTTTGGTTGCCACTGTGTTTTCCGTCCTGGTTGCTTCTTACCGTTACAGCCGGCTTTGGTTTGATTCGCTGAATGTAATCTGCGGCGAAGTGGTGGAACGGAAACCGGAAACAAAAAATATTATTTCTGCGGCATTAAAGGAATATACGGGAGGAAATCTTTATGCTGCGGCGGAAGAAGACGTGCTGTCTGCATTGGGATATCGCGTCTCTGATTTTTCAGGCTTCTCCTCCCTGCCGAATATTTTGTTTGCCGCAACAGGTGTTCTGACGGGAATCCTGCTGTTTACCGTTACCTTTTTGTATCGGAATAAAATGGAAACCATGCGTATCCGGGCCCTGGCGGAGTATCTCGAACAGGTGAATACCGGCAGGGCTGCCATTTTGTCCGCTTCCGGGGAGGATGATTTTTCAAAACTGGAAGATGAAATCTATAAGACGGTGACATTTCTTTACCAGACGAAAGACAGGGCAGTCCGGGCAAAGAACGATTTTGCGGAAAATCTGTCCAATATTGCCCACCAGCTCAAAACGCCGGTCACAGCCATTTCCCTTTCTGTCCAGATGATGAAGCAGAACATGGACAAGAAATATTTGGGTCAGATAGAGAAGCAGATTTTACGGCTGACACATTTGGAAGATACTCTGCTGGTCCTTTCCAGGATTGATGCCGGAACCTTACATTTACAAAGGGATGAGGCAGATGTCTTTACGCTTCTTGTCCTTGCAGCGGATAACCTGCAGGAGTTGTTTGCGGGTTCCCGCACTTCCGTTGATATACCGGAGCAGGGGGAAATGCTTGTGACTGCGGACATGGACTGGACCATGGAGGCGGTCATGAATCTGATGAAAAACTGCATGGAGCACAATCCCGGAGGAACGGTGCACTGTTCCTATGCACAGAATCCGCTCTATACGGAAATCCAAATTTGGGATGATGGGGAAGGATTTGCAAAAGAGGACATTCCCCACCTCTTTGAACGGTTTTACCGGGGGAAAAATGCCGGTGAGGGCGGAATCGGAATCGGGCTGGCTTTGTCAAAAGAGGTGATTGAACGCCAAAACGGAACCATACGGGCAATAAATAAACCGGACGGCGGTGCTCTTTTTGAAATTCGCTTTTATCGTCACTGAGTTGTAACTTTCATTTGCTATACTGATTATTGTAAAAGCCCGCTGGGGCAGATGAAAGGAGAAAACCCAAAATGGAAATTTTGAAATGTGAGGGAGTGAAGAAGGTATATGGCTCCGGGGAAAATCAGGTGACAGCCCTTAACGGAATTGATCTGTCAGTGGACAAAGGGGAATTTGTGGCAATCATCGGGGCGTCCGGTTCCGGGAAATCAACCCTGCTGCATATTCTCGGCAGTGTGGATAAGCCCACAGAGGGAAAGGTTATGATAGACGGAACCGATCTTTCCAAACTGAACCGGACAGAGGCGGCAATTTTCCGGCGCAGGAAAGTGGGGCTTGTCTATCAGTTTTATAACCTCATCCCGACACTCACGGTGCGGAAGAATATTCTCATGCCTCTTGCACTGGATAAGAAAAAGCCCAATCAGGAATATTTTGAAAAAGTGGTAAATTCCCTTGGTATCGCCGGGAGGCTTGACGCTTTGCCGAACCAGTTATCCGGGGGCCAGCAGCAGAGGGTGGCGATTGCGCGTTCGCTGATTTACCGTCCGGCCCTGCTTTTGGCAGACGAGCCTACCGGGAACCTGGACCGGAAAAATTCCAAAGAAATTATCGACATGCTGAAACTTTCCAACCGTAATCTGGAGCAGACCGTTTTACTGATTACCCATGATGAAAAGGTTGCTTTGGAAGCAGAGCGCATTATAACGGTGGAAGACGGATGCATTATCAGTGACGAACGGCGGAGGTGAAATGAATGCTTCAATTAGATATGTTGGATATGTGGAAAGATTATTCATCGGGTTCTATGAAAAACAACCGTTCTTCCGGCCTGTCCGTTATGATTGCGGCGTTTATTTCCGCTTTGCTCTTATCTCTGTTGTGCGGATTGTTTTATAATGCATGGAAATACGAGGTGGAACGGATTTGGCGGGAGGAAGGCGGCTGGCACAGCCGGATTTCCGGGGAATTTACGGAAGATGACATGGAGACCGTAAAAAATTTTGCAAATGTGAAAGATGCTGTTGTAAATAAAAAAGATGCCGGCAGTGCGGAAACAGTATTGGATATTTACTTTGATGATATGGGTTCCGTTTTTTCGGATACACCCCGTATTGCGCGGCAGATAGGAGCTGCACCGGAAAAAATCATTTATCATTATGAACTCCTGGCAATGTACCTTGTCAGGGATTCAGGTGATACAGCGCCCAGACTTTTGTTTCCGATGTTTATCCTGATCACGTTTGCAGCCTCATTCTCACTGATCGTGATCATCCACAATTCCTTTGCGGTATCCATGAACGCACGGATTCATCAGTTTGGTATTTTTTCAAGTATCGGAGCCACACCAAAGCAGATCAAAACATGCCTTTTA
Source organism: uncultured Lachnospiraceae bacterium (assembly GCA_947653315.1). Lineage (GTDB taxonomy): Bacteria > Bacillota > Clostridia > Lachnospirales > Lachnospiraceae > Kineothrix. The sequence goes on along the minus strand of CANTGP010000256.1, from coordinate 1,707 downwards.
CAGGAGGCGGCTGCGCTTAGCGCAGTACCGGTTATTGTCGGAAATCTGTCAGGTATTGCAGGAAGTATGGGACTTTTGCAGATAGTAAATGTTCTGCTGGGCAGTGATATTGCAGGGCGGCATAAAGCGGTTTTTGGCTATCATCCGCTGGTACTGGTATTGACATTGCTTGTAACGGTACTCACCATATGGATTTCCGCATGGCTGCCAGCCAGAAACTTAAGTAAGCTGACACCGTTGGAAGCCATCAAAAATACAGGCGAATTGCAATTAAAGCGCCGGAAAAATTCGCATTTCCTTTCGCTTTTGTCCGGAGTGGAAGGGGAGCTGGCCGGAAATGCATTAAAAGCGCAGAGGAAAGCCTTGCGGACGTCATCCTTATCCCTGATTTCCGCGTTTATGGCGTTCACGGTGATGCAGTGCTTTTTTGCCATTTCCGGGATCAGCACAAGGGAGACCTATTTTGAAAGGTATCAGGGAGTATGGGATGTCATGGTTACCGTGGAAGATGCGGATGTGGATGCTTTGGAAGAAACGGAGCGTATTCAGGGAATAAACGGATTGGAAAGCGCTGTTATATATCAGAAGGCGATGGCGAAGCGGATCATTACAGAGGAAGAAATGAGCGAAGACATGAAAGCCTTCGGCGGATTTTCACATGCACCCGGTAATTATGCAACACGGGTGGATGGCGGCTGGCTGGTGGATGCACCGGTTATCATACTGGATGATAACAGCTTTTTGGCTTACTGTGAACAGATTGGCGTTACGCCCCGGCTTGACGGAGCGGTTATATTGAATCGGATCCGGGATGTGACAAATCCGGATTTCAGGCATCCGGAGTTTATGCCTTATGTAAAGGCGCCGGGCGCAGGGGAAAACGCGGCAAGTATTTTGAGACAGTCAGGGAACGAAGAAATGACAGCCGGGATACCGGTCCTGGCTTATACGGAAAAAGTCCCTGTTTTAAGGGAAGAATACGCAACGCTTAATTATTACGAACTGGTGCATTTTATTCCGGTATCTTTATGGAAGGAGATTAAGGGACAAATCGGAGGCGTGGAAGAAGACAGTTATATCCGTTTCCTGGGGGGAGAAAATGCGTCATTGGAAGACCTGAACATGCTTCAGGATGAAATCTGCGGAATCCTCAGCGGGAAATATGCCATAGAATCCGAAAACCGCATTCAGGAATATGAAACAAATAATAGGCAGATACAGGGAATGATGGCGATATTCGGAGGGTTTTGCATCCTGCTTGCAATCATCGGCATCGGAAATGTGTTTTCCAATACATTGGGATTTGTGCGTCAGAGGAAAAGGGAATTTGCAAGATATATGTCGGTTGGAATGACACCCGGGGAGCTTAAGAAAATGTTCTGCACGGAAGCGCTGGTGATAGCCGGCAAACCGATTTTAATCAGTCTTCCGCTTGTAGTCATTGCAGTAGCGTATTTGCTGAAGGCGAGTTATCTTGAAGCGGAGGTATTTATGGCAGAAGCGCCATGGCTCCCCGTTTCCCTGTTTATGCTGGCTATTCTGGGTTGCGTGGCGTTGGCATATTATCTTGCATGGCGGAATGTACGCAAAATCAGTTTGACGGAGGTACTTAGAGATGATACCATGATGTAAAATCAGAACGACTGCCTGCGGCATATATTGCAAATTTCAAATTTCAAACTGATTTTGCGTACATTCCGCCATGCA
>CANTGP010000255.1 GCA_947653315.1 uncultured Lachnospiraceae bacterium | reverse complement strand
GTTCCCCGTTTTCTTCGCCGGAATCTCCGGAATCATTCATTTCCGTATCCAAAATAATGCTTTTCCTGTCCGAAACAATACCGTTTCCCGCACCCATAAGCAGCCTTGGCGTATATCCGGCGCTGATTCTGTGAACTTCCTGTCTGCCGGAAAGCAATGCGCTTTCTGTTCCGTCCATACCGGCATCTTTGCCGTCAGGGATACTGCCGTCCGCATCCGCCCCGCCCTGGTTTGGCTGTCCGTCCGCACCATCCGGCGTGCCGGCGCTCCCGTCCGTTTCCGAACCACCGGCATCCGGCTTACCGCTTTCAATCCCGCTTCCTGCAGTACCGCTGTCCGGACTTCCGCTTCCCGGTACACCCATATCCGCTCCGTCACTTCCGCTTCCTGCGGTACCGCCGTCCGGGTTTCCGCTTCCCGGGATGCTCCCGTCTCCACCGTTACTGCCGCTTCCGTCCGTTCCCCCGTCTGGGTTTGTTCCGCTGCCGCCTGCGTTCCCGGCATCCGGTTGACCGCTTCCCGGTACACCGTCATCCGGCCGTTCTTTGTCCGTCCCCGGCGTTCCGCTGTCCGGCCGGCTGCTTCCCGGTGCGCTGATATCCGGCTGACCGGCTCCCGCTCCCGGTATTGTGCCATCCGGCTTCCCGTTCCCTTCCGCTCCGCCATCCGGCGCCGTTCCCCCGACGCCCGTCATACCGTCCGCCGCCGTTCCGCTCCCCGGCTTATCCGCGTCGGTACCGCTTTGGCTTCCGTCTTTCTTACCGTCTGTACTGTCTTTTCCGGACGCGTCGCCATCGTCCGTCCCGTCGCCGTCCCCTTCCGTTTCACCCTGATAACCAAAGTATGCTTCCACCCTGACATTCGGCTCCGGCATCACAAAAGAATAATCCCTGTCATTTTCCATTTGCACGCCGATACCGTTACCGTTTGCATCCGACACACGGATACTTTCCAAACCATAATCCGCATTCGGCTCCACCATGATATGTACGGTATCCCCTGCCTGCGGATAATGCTGTAAACTCAGGATATTCCCGCCCACGGTGGATAACAGCGTCAGCCTGCCGTAATCCGTTTCCACATATTCACCGCCGATATTCCCGATTTCCTTGAGTTCATCGGCTATTTTCATCAATTCCCTGTTTGCCTCGGAAAAACTGTCCTCCGCGGCATAGAAATCATCAAACACCGCCGGAAGCATATCCGTGACATGCCCCAGCCGGTCCGTCACCGCCTGCACCTGATCCAGATTGTTGTCCACAAAGTCCCCAATCTGACCCACCAGCGCATCCCCGGCGTCCACCGCCCCTTCGCTGTAAGATGCCAGACTGTCGATATCCCCCTTCATGACATTTTTCCCTGCTTCCATATCATCGATGGTCTTTTCGATTAAATCATGGAGTCGGTTTACCGCATTGCGCAATGACATGGCTTCATCCACTTCAATATATGGCTCCATCTGTCCCACAATACCGCCGACATCTTTCCTGCCGTACACCGTCCCGATATTCGTGCAGGACGTTACCACGCCGGACTGTCTTCCGGCAATACCGCCGATGTTATATCCGGTATGCTCATACCCGATCCTGCCGTAATTGGAGCACCCGATAATCACACCGTCGGAATAGCCCGCAATCCCCCCCGTGTCCACACCGCTGAAAATCTCCGCCTCGGATTCCGTTATGCTGATGCTGAGGAAAATTCCCATGCCCATTTCATCGTCTTCCTCCACCCATTCGCTGTCATTGTTAACACAGGAACGGTTGACACAGTAAGACAGGGCGCCATGGTTCTTTCCGGCAATACCGCCCGTGGAATAATACCCCGTCACGCGTCCCCCGGCAAAACAGTTCCGTACCGTACCCATGCCCTCGTTAACGCCCACCAGTCCGCCGACAGTGGTTTTTCCGCTGACTGTCCCCTGGAAACTGCATTTTTGGATAGTACCGTAATTGACACCGCACAAACCTCCGATACACTCTTTTTCATCCGATGCGATAACTTCCCCTTTTAACGTCAGGTTTTCCACAATCCCGTCTTTTTCAATATAACGGAACAATCCTGCCACATAACCGTCCCCGCTGTACCGGAAACCCGAAATGGTATGCCCCTGCCCGTCAAAAATACCGGTAAATACCGGAACGGCGCCAAATCCGGTATCCGACAGGTCAATGTCCGCATTCAGGACCACCCTCTTATCCGCAGACCACGCATCCACGGTACAGTTTGCCGCAAAGGAAAGAAAGTCCTCTGCCGTATTGATTTCAACCACTTCCCAAACCGTTTCTTCTTCCGCATCCCTTCCGGCTTCCTTCTCCGTGTTTTCTTCCGGTTCTTCCGCGTTTTCCGATGCTTCCGCGTTTTCCGGTTCTTCCGCATACAGGTATTGTACCGGAAACATGCTGCAGGACAATGCGAGTATCATCCCGTAGGACAACGCCTTGGCATAAAAACTCCTGCGGTTCCTTCCATGCTTCCATTTATGCTTCCCTATCCGCTTCATTTTCCGCGTCCTCCTTTTCCTTCTGCACAAGCAATGCCAGGTCGCTGCCGTCGTCCTCCCTTGTTTCCATTTTGCCCATGTTGACAAACAGGCTTGCGTCCCCGCGTATGAAACCGTGCATTTCACCGATTACCGTCCCGTTAATCTGTCCCTGCACCAAACCGTCCACACGCATCAGCCCGGAGCTTTTCTCCAGTTTTAACGGAATGGATACGGCAAAAGATGTCCGGTCTATGATTTTCTCCCCAAGCAGAAGAATCTGCGGCAGGACAAACATAACGATTACAATGGACATAATGGTACCCCTTCCCAAACACTGCCCGATACCGCAGATAGCGCCGTCCGAGGACATCTGTCCGATCAGGATTCCGGCAAGCGCCAGCATGGAACCGGAGGTAACGATGGTAGGAAACGCAAAGTTCATCGTTTCTATGATGGCGTCCTTTTTGGACATTTTGTCTTTCAATTCCATAAAACGTCCCGAAATTACGATGGCATAATCAATATTGGCGCCCATCTGAATCGAGCTGACAATCAGGTAACTCATGAAAAACACATTTTTCTGCTGCACCGCCGGAACGGAAAAATTAATCCAGATAACGCCCTGGATAACCATAATTAACAGAACGGGCATTCCGGCAGACATAAAGGTAAACAGCAGCACCACCAGCACCGCCATAATCGAAACCACGTTTACCACCGTATTATCCCGCTGGAATGTCTTATACAAATCATACTGGCTGGTCGCCTCGCCGGGAATCAGGATGCTTCCCTCATAATACCGTCCGGCAATCCGGTGCATCTCATCCAAAAAGGCAAACGTCTCCTCCCCTTCTTCCGGCAGGTTCAGGTATACCAGCATACGGCTGTACTCCTCCCCCTGCAACTGGTCAAGGGCAATCTGCATCTTTGTATGGGCTTCCTCCAGCGTATCCATGGTTTCATCGTCCAGCGTGACATATCCTTCATCCACCTCGTCATACAGGAACATGAACATGTCAATGAGCGGGACGCTGTATGTAGAAAGCCCGTTAACGATTTTGGCATAATTTTCGTCGTTCACCGCATAAGCCATGTACAAAAGCTGCGCAACCTCATAATCCAGTTCCAAAAGTTCGGAAAAATCCCTTGCCGTCAGCTTATCCGTCAGCATGTAACCGTCCATGGCTTCCGTATTGGCAAGTCCCATGGTGTAGTCGATTTCCTCTCTCGCATCCAGTTCCTCCAACAGCTTCTTTTCCTTTTCATAATTGCCTGCCGGCACCACCAATGCCACCATATTGGAATCGCCGAAACTTTCCGTTATCATCTCATCCACCACCATGGCATCGCTCTGCACCGGCGTATCCAGCATGGTATAGCCGTACACGTAAGGACATTTGGACGACACCAAATACGCCGCAACAATCAATACCAAAAACAGGGGCGGCATCACATATTTCGATGCATATGCAAATTTTCCGACAAAGGGAATTTTGGGAATGAAACTCTTGTGCTTCGTCTTATCCATGGCATTGCCAAACAACATGATAAGACCCGGCATAAGCAGAAAAACCGCCAAAAGGCTTAAAACAATGGCACGGATTAAGCAGAGCGCCATATCGCTGCCGATGCCGAACTGCATGAACATCATGGCAATCAGTCCGCCCACCGTCGTTAAGGAGCTGGAAGATATCTCCGGTATCGCTTTACTCAGCGCCACGATATCCGCTTCCCTTGTGGGCAGTTTTTGGTGTTCTTCCTTATAGCGGTTACAGAAAATAACGGCATAATCAATGGACAGCGCAAGCTGCAGGACAATGGTCACGGAATTGGATACGAAGGAAATGGTCCCCATCATAAAATTCGTTCCCTTCGTAATCAGCGCCGCAGCGCAGAAAGTCAGCAAAAGCACCGGAACCTCCGCCCATGTCTCCGACGTGAAAAGCAGTACGGAAACCACTACGATTGCCACCAACACACTAATGACCTGCATTTCACTGGCAATCTGCTCTGCGGATGCATCCCCCATGGATGTGGAAACGAAAATATCATACCCATCCAGCATCGCTTCGATTTCATCCAGGGCGGCAAGCGCACGGTCGTCCGTTTCCTCATAACCAAACGTGATATCATACAATGCCGAAAAATTGTTATAATGTTCTTCCGTACTGTCAAAGGTCAGCATGATCACCGAATCAAGCTCCTCGATCCGCTCCGAGATGTTCTCCGCCTCCGCATACGGAATGTTCGTAACCATCACTTTCGCCGTACCGTAAGTAATGAACTGCTCCTCCATACGGTCAAGCCCCTGTCTTGTTTCCGTCGTATCCGGCAGATATGCCGACATGGCATTCTCCACCGTCACCCAGTTCATGGATACCACCGAAAAAATTAAGGCGATACCGAACAACAGAAAAAACAAGTTACGTCTGTCGACAATGAATGTGGCGACCTTTAACATAAAGCCGCCGTCTTCCTTGCCGCCCTTAGGTTGTGCTGCCATCTTACCACTCCTCCGTTTTTAAAGCATCC
>CANTGP010000254.1 GCA_947653315.1 uncultured Lachnospiraceae bacterium | reverse complement strand
TCTAAGGATGGGATTCTGGTAAACCAAAATGTTATCACAGAGGGAGGACTGGTGGAGTCTATCATAGGCGCCATATATCTGGACGGCGGATATGCGAAGGCGGAAGAATTCATCCACCGCGTCATTTTATCGGATTTGGAAAACAAACAGTTGTTTTTCGACAGCAAAACCTTATTACAGGAATATGTCCAGCAGGATAACCGGAGTACGATAGAATATGTGCTGTTGTCGGAAACGGGACCGGACCATGACAAGGATTTTTTTGTGGAAGTGAGAATCAACGGAAAGCCCATGGGAAGCGGCGGCGGCAAGACAAAGAAAGCGGCGGAGCAGAAGGCCGCCTATGAAGCGTTGCTGGTTTATAAGGGCCGGAAGTAGTGCCGGAAATTCCAAAGGCAGATAAAAACGGCAACCGGAAAACAAACTAAAAAGAACAGGTTAGGAATATGTATTTAAAAAGTATAGAAATACACGGTTTTAAATCGTTCGCCAACAAAATAACGTTTCAGTTCCATAACGGGATTACCGGTATCGTGGGACCCAACGGAAGCGGCAAGAGCAATGTTGCCGATGCGGTACGCTGGGTGCTGGGGGAACAGCGCGTGAAACAGTTAAGGGGCGCTTCCATGCAGGACGTTATTTTTTCGGGAACGGAGATGCGAAAACCGCTGGGGTATGCTTATGTGGCGATTACGCTGGACAATGCGGACCGCCAGCTTCCGGTGGATTATGCCGAAGTGACGGTGGCCAGGAGGATTTACCGTTCCGGGGAGAGCGAATACCTGTTAAACGGCACGTCCTGCCGCTTAAAGGACGTGAATGAGCTGTTTTACGATACGGGTATCGGTAAGGAAGGGTACTCCATCATCGGGCAGGGGCAGATTGACAAAATCCTCAGCGGAAAACCGGAGGAACGGCGGGAACTGTTTGACGAAGCGGCGGGAATCGTGAAGTTCAAACGGCGTAAATACGCGGCGCAGAAGAAACTGGAGGACGAAAAACAGAACTTGCTGCGCGTATCGGATATCTTGGCGGAGCTGGAGAAACAGACGGGACCGTTGGAGAAACAGTCGGAAAAGGCAAAAGTCTACCTGAAAAAAAAGGAAGAATTAAAAACCGTGGACGTAAACATGTTCCTTTTGGAAAACCGAAGCATCCGGGAACAGTTACAGTCTTTGGAAGAAAAATACGGCATTGCCAGCGGCGACCTGAAAGAGACCACGGAGAAATTCGAGGGCATTAAGGAAGAATACGGACAGATACAGGACCGGATGGAACAGTTGGACGCGCAAATCGAGCAGGCGAGGACAAAACTTACCGATACGGGGCTTTTGCGCGGGAAACTGGAAGGCGAGATGAACGTCTTAAAGGAACAGATTAATTCCGCCAGGGGAAACGAAGGCCACCTGCAGGCAAGGCTTGCCGCCGTCCAAAAGGAAATTGATGAAAAAACCGTGGACCGGGAAGCTATTTTGAAGGAAAAGGAAAACATCGACGCACAGCTTGCCGAAACGGAAAAAGGGCGGGATGAAGCGGGCGTGCGGTTAAGCGAGGTACAAAACCGCATTGAGGAGTTGAATAACCAAATCGAGGCGGGTAAGAATACCATTATCGATGCGTTAAACAGCCGCGCCACGATTAAGTCCAAAATCGGCCGTTTTGACACGATGATGGAGCAGATTGCCATCCGTAAGGCAGAGCTGACTTCCAGGCTTTTGCGTGCGAAATCGGATGAAGTGAAGCAGGAGGAAACCATTAAGCAGCTTCAGGATGAATTTGAGGCGATTAACGGGGAAATCCGCAGCCTGAACGATACCCAGACTTCCATCGAGGAAAAGCTGGGGCAGATGCATGACGAACTGTCGGCAAAGGACCAAAAGCTGCGGGATACACAGGTGGTTTACCATCAGGAGAAATCCCGGCTGGAAGCCCTTGCCAACCTGACGGAACGGTACGACGGTTACGGCGGCAGCGTAAAGCGGGTGATGGAACAGCGGGAGGAAGAAAAAGGCATCATCGGCGTAGTGGCGGACATCATTAAGGTGGAGAAAAAGTACGAAACCGCCATTGAAACGGCGCTCGGCGGCAATATCCAAAACATTGTGACCGAAGATGAGGAAACGGCAAAACGGATGATTGCATTTTTAAAACGGCACAAAGCGGGACGCGCCACGTTCCTGCCGCTGACCAGCATTACCCATCCGCAGGAATTCAAGAATAAAGAAGCGTTAAAGGAACCGGGCGTTTTGGGAATGGCGGACGAGCTGGTCCGGACGGATGCGAAATACAGGAATGTGGCAAAAGCCATGCTTGGCAGGATCGTAGTGGTGGACAACATCGACCATGCGGTGAAGATTGCCCGCAAATTCGATTACGGTATCCGTATGGTGACGGTGGAAGGGGAACTCCTCGTGCCGGGAGGAGCCATCAGCGGCGGTGCTTTCAAGAACAACAGCAACCTTCTGGGAAGACGGAGGGAAATGGAAGAACTGGAAGGAAAAGTAAAACAATACCTGACGCAGATTGACGGCCTGCTGGAAGATATCGAGGAGACGAAAAAAAGGCGGAGCAGGCTCCGCATGGATTTGGAGGATACCAAGTCAAAGCTGCAGGATAAGTTTATTGAACAGAATACTGCCCGCATGAACGTCATAAAGGCGGAAGAACGCAAAAACGAAGCGGAAGAAGGGGTAGGCGCCTTAAAGACGGAAGAACAGGAAATCGAGAAACAAATACAGGAAATGAAGGCGGGAAAGGCGGATACCGAAAAGGAACTGGAGCAGTCCGAACAGCTTGAAAAAAGCGTACAGGCACAAATAGAAGGTTTCCAAAAGGAACTGGAGGAACAGAGGAAAAAGGAATCCCTGCAGTCCAAGGAAGTATCGGAACGGGAAGTGGAAGTGGAAAAGATGCTGCAGCAGCAGGAATTCCACAGGCAGAACGTAGCGCGTATCGACGGGGAAATGAAACGGTTTGTGGAAGAACGCAGGGAAATCCGGGAAGGGTTGGAGCAGAATGCTTCCGAGATTGAGCGCAAGGAAAACAACATTAAGGAAATCGGGGAAACTATTGCCGCTTCCTCTACCTCCCATTCCGACGCCGAAACGAAGTTAAAAGAAGACATGGCAAGGAAAGAGGAACTTTCCGCCAAACAGAAGAATTTCTTTGCCGTAAGGGAGGAATTGGCGGAACGGATGGGCGCTTTGGACAAAGAAGTCTACCGTTTGGGCTCCCAAAAGGAAAAGATGGAGGAATCCATAGAATCCCAAATTAACTATATGTGGGACGAATACGAGATTACCCTTTCGGATGCGGCATCCCTCCGGGACGAGGAAATGACGGATTTACCGACCATGAAGAAAGCGGCGGCATCCTTAAAAGAGGAAATCAAGAAGCTGGGGGACGTAAACGTCAATGCCATTGAGGATTACAAAAACCTGATGGAACGTTACCGGTTTTTAAAAACCCAGCATGACGACCTGGTGGAAGCGGAGAAGACGCTTTTGCATATCATTGAGGAACTGGATACTTCGATGCGGAAGCAGTTCCATGAAAAATTTGCGGAAATCGGCAGGGAATTTGATAAGGTATTCAAAGAACTGTTCGGCGGCGGCAAGGGAACGCTGGAATTGATGGAAGACGAAGATATCCTGGAAGCGGGAATACGGATTATTGCGCAGCCTCCGGGCAAGAAACTGCAGAACATGATGCAGCTTTCGGGAGGGGAAAAGGCGCTGACGGCAATTGCCCTGCTGTTTGCCATCCAAAACTTAAAGCCGTCACCGTTTTGCCTGCTGGACGAGATTGAGGCGGCGTTAGACGAAAATAACGTGGCGAGGTTCGCAAAATATTTACATAAGCTGACAAAATACACACAGTTTATTGTAATTACCCACAGACGTGGTACAATGGAGAAAGCAGACAGACTGTATGGGATTACCATGCAGGAAAAAGGAATTTCCACGCTGGTGAGCGTGAATTTAATCGATAAGGATTTGGACGATTGACGGCCGTCTTTGCGTTTGAAGGAATGGTAAGGGCCAAAAAGAATCCGGACCGGAGTTTTAACTAGGACCGGCTGGCAGCACAGGAGGGAAGATATGGGAGAGGAAAAGGAAAAAGAAAAAAAAGGATTTTTCAGTAGGTTAAAAGCCGGTCTGACTAAGACGCGGGACAATATCGTGCATGGAATCGACTCCGTGTTTAACGGCTTTTCCGCCATCGACGAAGATTTTTATGAGGAACTGGAAGAAATCCTCATTATGGGGGATATCGGCGTCAATGCCACCAATTCCATCATCGAAAAGCTGCGGGTGCAGGTGAAGGAAAACCATATCAAACAGCCTTCGGAATGCAAGGAATTTCTGATTAACAGCATTAAGGAGCAGATGCGGGTAGGGGAAACGGCGTATGATTTCGAGCATAAACAATCGGTAATCCTTGTAATCGGGGTCAACGGCGTGGGAAAGACCACGTCCGTGGGAAAACTGGCAGGAATCTTAAAGGACCAGGGGCGGAAAGTGCTTTTGGCGGCGGCGGATACGTTCCGGGCGGCGGCAGGGGAACAGCTTACCGAATGGGCGAACCGCGCCGGTGTGGATATCATCGGAGGTTCGGAAGGCTCCGACCCCGCAAGCGTTATTTTCGATGCGGTGAATGCGGCAAAGGCACGGAACGTGGACGTACTTTTATGCGATACGGCGGGACGGCTCCATAACAAAAAGAATTTGATGGAAGAATTAAAGAAAATAAACCGGATTATCGATAAGGAATTTCCAAATGCCCACAGGGAGAATTTGGTGGTGCTGGACGGAACCACGGGACAGAATGCCCTGCAGCAGGCAAGGGATTTCGGCGGGGTGGCGCAACTGACAGGCATTATCCTGACGAAGATGGACGGAACGGCAAAGGGAGGCATTGCCGTCGCCATCCAGTCGGAACTTAAGATTCCGGTGAAATATATCGGCGTGGGGGAAACCATTGAAGATTTGCAGAAATTCGATTCCGACCAGTTCGTGAACGCCTTATTTGATATAAAAGAGTAAGGATAAAAAA
>CANTGP010000253.1 GCA_947653315.1 uncultured Lachnospiraceae bacterium | reverse complement strand
ATATTACAAACTCTGCTCCATGCTCTGTGGATTTCTTCCTTATTTTTGCATTATCCCTGGATGCCTGAATGCTCTCAATATATCCTTTATTCTCCAATACAGAAGATTCTTCCGTATCCACATCTTCCAGTTCTTCTGGTCTGATAACCTGTCTTCCCTCAAAAAGAACTGCGTTAAAAAGGTCTGAAAACTGCTCATTATTTCTCCAATAGTTCTTTAATACTATATCCGGTTTTAATTTTTGTACCTTCTTTGCCATCCTTAGCCCTTTCTCCGAATCCGATTTATCTGTTTACTATTAAGTATACCGTTAACCCACTATTATTTCAAGGATAGCCTATCGGACAAACAATCCAAAGTTTGCATCAGCATCCGCCAGCACCTCCCCATACACCCGCAGCACATTCCGGTAAAAAATCTTCTCCACCGCATCTTCCGACAGCCCGCATTTCCCAAGGGCATCGGCAAGCAGCGGCATATAGGAACAGTCCGGAAGCTGGGCGTGACCGTCGATTCCGTCAAAATCACTTCCCAAACCGAGGCAGTCAATGCCGCCGACACGGATGATATGCCTGGCATGTTCCGTCACTGCGGCAATCGTACCCGGGTTCGGCATACCGCCTGACACTTCCGTCAGGAAATCCGGATAGAAATTCAATCCCATGACACCGCCCCGCTCCGCCAGTTTGCGGATCATATCGTCCGTCAGGTTCCGCGCGTGCGGACAGACTGCCCTTGCATTGGAATGGCTCGCAACGAACGGCTTTTCCGTGATTTCCAGCACATCGTAAAATCCCGCGTCGGATAAATGGGAAACGTCGATGATCATGCCAAGTTTCTCCATTTCACGCACCATTTCCTTCCCTTTTTCCGTCAATCCCTGCCGTCCATCCGTCCCGTCCCCTTGGTTCCCTTCCATTCCCGCATATGCCCCGGTACTTCCTGCCAAACGTTTTTCATTCCAAAGGGGAAGTCCCCTCCCCCCGGCATACGATGCCGGAAATCCGAGTTCATTGGCGTAATTCCACGTCAGCGTCATCATCCGCACACCTAAACGGTACAAAATCCGCAGAAACGGAAGCTCCCCTCTGCATACGCCGCCTTCCTCCACGGTTAAGAGCGCCGATATCTTCCCCTCCCTGCGGTTTTTCAAAATATCGGTAAAGGAATAGACCGGGGCAATCCATTCTTCATTTTTCTTCAGTTCCCCATAATACAGGTCTGCCATCCGCAGCGCTTCCTCCAACGGCTCTTTCGTCTTCCCCATATTGACATACAGCGCAAAATTTTGGAGCATGGCGCCCCCCTTTTTCATCCGCACAAGGTCTACATGCCCCGTATTTTCATACAATCCTTCCCTGCTTCCCTCCTTCCGTTTCCGGTACAGCTCCGATACCGTATCACAATGCATATCCGCATAAATCATACCATTGCCTCCTTTCCCGCCTTTTTCCTGCATCCTCCTATTTTATGCCGCTCTTTCCCCCACCATGCCGTTTTTCCGCCTTCTGCCGAAGAAGGGCATCCGCGCTGCCGCCGGATGCCCTTCCTTCTTTCCATATCTTCTTTCCATATTTTTTTCCTGTTTTTCCGTCCTTTTTTCCCTTCACCTTCCGTCCCGCCATATCAGGTTCCGCCACTGGTTAATCTGGTCTTCGGTCATAAACCCGTTGGACGTCCCCATGAAACCAATCTTATAGGACGCGAACAACAGCGCATTTTTCACCGCAAAAACCGAATCATGGGTCTTATTATAAAAATGCAGGAAACAGGAAAATAATGCATTGCCGGCCCCCACCGTATTCACAATCTCATTGGTCTTGACCGTGGCATAATGGGCGATGATATTCTTCTCCTTATCATATAAAATCATGCCCGCGGCGCCCTGTCCGAGTAAGATGATTTTCGTGCGGTACTTCGCTGCCAGCGATTTTACGAATTCGTAAGGTTCCCCCACAAGATGGTCGTCGCTGACATAAAGGATGTCCGCCGCTTTCAGAAAATCCTCGTTATACGCCACCTTGTCCTTTTGGTATTCCCTGATATTCACCGCAACCGGCTTGCGCAGTTCCTTCCCGATCCGCATAAGCGGACGGCAGAAATTGGCGTTGGACACCACCAGCATTTCCGCCCGTGCGGCGCGTTCCCGGAACAAATCCTCGTCATACGCCACATCCCTGATGTCCTTCGTATCCTCAAAAATCTGCTGTTTCCTGCTGCTGTCATAAAATACCACGGCAGTCGGTGTCTGGCGCAGGCGGGGCAGCACATAATCCGTCACAAGTTCCACTTCACAGTCCGGCGGGTTTAACAGTTCCATACCGTCCTCCCGCCCTATCATTGTCATAAAGTCCACGGAATTCCCAAGCCATTTTAACGCAATGGATTCATTGTAGGCATCCCCTCCCGTATTCATGAAAACAGTATCCGGCTTTACCGTAACACCCGCATATTCTATGGGAATCCTGTCCACTTTCACGATGGTTTCCCTCTGTACGATTCCGGCAACCAAAAATTTTCCCATATCCACTCCTCCGTCGTCTCATCTGTCCTTTTTTTCCATTATATAACATACCGGATTTCCTGCACAGCCGTTTTCTGTTTTTTTCATAATTTTGTTTCCCGCACGGTCCCGGCTCCATTGATTTCTTTTCCCTTCCATGGTAATATTATTCAAAAGAAACTTGCCGGATGCAGACAACAAGGAGGAAGCCCCATGGCGGTACCGCAGAAAAAAACATATACCGTAAAAGACATCTATGACCTGCCGGACGGACAGAGGGCAGAGTTAATCGACGGACATTTATACATGATGGTGCCGCCGAATTTCCAACACCAAAAGCTGGTCTACCAGCTTGGACGGGTACTTGGAAACTATGTGGACTCCCATGGCGGTGCCTGCGAAATCGTTCCTGCCCCGTTTGCCGTATTCCTAAGCAAAGACGACCAAAACTATGTGGAACCGGATCTCTCCGTTATCTGCGACCGTGATAAACTGGATGAAAAGGGCTGCCACGGAGCCCCCGACTGGATTATCGAAATCGTCTCCCCCAGCACGGAACGGATGGATTACGGAATCAAACTTTTTAAATACCGTTCCGCGGGAGTACGGGAATACTGGATCGTAAATCCCCTAAACCGTACCGTCAATGTTTATGACTTGGAATATGGGGAGCAGACCGGGCAGCACCGCTTTGACGGCAGCATTCCTTCCTGCATTTACCGGAATCTCACCATCCGGATTGCGGATCTGCTTTCCGAATCCTGACCGGCATCCCGGACTCCAACAGCCGGACACCTAACCCCAAACGCAGCGGACGCCAATGTGAAGCAAACCCGTTTCACCTGCTGCCTGCGGGAACCAACCGAAAAAAGGAGCAAACAATTACCATGAAAGAACAATTATACACCATCCCCTTAAACGACGCCATGAACGCCGACGATGAATGCCCCTTCTGCTTCGTGGAGCGCAATGTGGAACAGGATCTTTTGGATTTCACCCTAGGTTCCGGTTCTTCCTATATGGAAAGCGATATCCGTGAAGCCACGGACAAAGCGGGCTTCTGCCGTTACCACTTTAAAAAAATGTTCGATTACGGCAATACGCTTGGAAACGCTTGGATACTGAAAACCCACTACATCCGCATGAACCAGGAAATGAAAGAGCAGTTCAAGACTTTCACCCCCGGCAAATCCTCCCTGATGAACAAATTCAGGAAAAATGCGGAAAGCGCCAACCCCATCGGCATGTGGGTGGCGGAAAAGGAAAAATCCTGCTATATCTGCAAACGTTATGAGGATACTTACGCCCGCTATTTGGACACCTTCTTTGTCATGTATAAAAAGGACGAAGCCTTCCGGGAAAAAGTGAAAAACAGCAAAGGGTTCTGTCTCCATCATTTCGGCGATTTGTGCGAAGCTGCGGAAAATAAGCTGAACGACAAGGAAAAAGCCGCTTTCTATCCCATGGTCTTTGCTTTAATGGAAGAAAACATGCAGCGCATGGCGGAAGACGTGGCATGGCTGGTGGAAAAATTCGACTACCGCAACAAAGACGCGGACTGGAAAAACTCCAAAGACGCCATCCAGCGCGGTATGCAGAAATTGAAGGGCGGCTATCCGGCAGACGGTCCTTACCAAATGAACAAATAGCATATAAAATAACAAATAAAGAGCCGTTTGGCAGGAAAAGTCAGGAGCCGGATAAAAGAGGCGCAGGATTAAGAAAGCGCAGGATAAGGAAGGAAAATGCTTATTGCCGGTAAGTGATTTTCTTCATCATCTGCAGATAAGCATTGATTTCCGCCTGCATCATATTGGGATGGAACGTGCCTTCCCGGAAGCTCTCGCTTAAAATCTCCCGGAACGTACACTCCAGCATCGTCTTGAGCCGTTCCACATCCACCTCCGGGCGGAATTTCTCCATATCCGCATGACTCAAAATTTCCTCCCGCAAATCTTCCAGCGCGCCTTTTTTCATTTCCGTGGCGTACAATGCTTCCTTTACGTCTTCATGCCGGATGCTTTCGATGAACTCCTGCATGTACGGATAGTTTTTCAACACAAGCAGTTTGGCTCCCTCCATCCGCTTCCAAAGTTCAAAAAAATCATCCCCGTCCTTCGCCCCGCAGGCGGACAGCTCAAGCAGCATGAAACGCACACTGTAATCAAACAGGAAAGAATACAGCCCCAGCTTATTTTTAAAATAATGGAACAACAGACCTTTGCTGATTCCCGCTTCCGCCACGATATCGTCTGTACTGGCATGCCGGTAGCCGTTTAAGGCAAACACCTTTAACGCCGCGTTAATCATCCGGTCCTGCTTCTCTTTTTTCAGGTCAAAAAATTTTTCATTCATGGTATCTTAGTCCTTCATCCGCGCGTACATTGATTGACCTTACCGGTCATTTTCTAATATACCATATTTCCAGCGGCGGTACAACCTTTATCCGGCTTCAATCAGCACCGTTTTTCCCCGGAAGGCAAAACCGTATTTCCTGATACGCTCCTTGGCAATTCCCTTTGCCAGCAGACCTGCCTGATAATCCTTCTCCTCTATTTGACGCA
>CANTGP010000252.1 GCA_947653315.1 uncultured Lachnospiraceae bacterium | reverse complement strand
TACGCTTTTCGGTAAAACAAGATTTTGACTTACCTTTTTTAACGACTCGTTGCCTACCTGCCGGCACAGGATATCTTCACCTCCCGTCTCGACGTATGGCAGAGGGACTTCGGCTACTGTACCCTTTACGATAAAGCGGCATTCCGCTTCAACATGATCTTTGACTGCCTTCCCGTATACTTTGATTATGAAGGAAAAACATGGCTGCTGGAACTGTGGAAAGGACAGTACGGCATCAATACGGGAGCGGAAATCGGGGTCTACTATGCGGACCGTATCCTGGAACCCGAAGAATACAAAAGTACCCTTTTCCAAAGTGTGGAAGACTGCGACATGCCTGCCCTTTCCTTCCACTTATTCCGTAAAGGCGTGCAAATTGCCGATGTATGCGCAAGGCACTGGTGGCTGACCGCCTTTTCCATGGGACGCTTTTCCTGGCCGGCGGATTTGTACCTGCGGGCGTGTATTACCTTTGCCACACACTCCCTGGCACATGCCTTTGTGGACGGATTGGTCAAAGCCGGGTACCGTCGGGAAGATATCTGTATGGACTGTCACACCGTCACGTTTTCTTTTACAAAATCCGCAATGCACTGGAACTGCTTTGACCGGATTTGGATACGGATTGCCCAATGGGTAAACCGTTTCTGGTGCAGGGTATACCTGTTCGTAACAAGACCCTTTTGCCTTTCCATAGACAGAATCCTCTATCTGTACTATTACCTCCCTGCCGCTTTCCGTAAAATGCTTAACATCAGGAAATATAAAAAGAAGAAAAGGGGTTAAGAAAATGGGTTACTATTCCCGTCTGTCCAAGTCCTTTGAGGGAGCGCTGCGGCTCCCTCTTACGGACCGGTCCAAATACGTCCTCATCAGCGATTGTCACCGCGGTACCGGTTCCAACAACGATAATTTCCTAAGAAACCAAAACCTGTATTTTGCCGCCCTTCAGCACTATTACAAAGCAGGATTCACCTATATCGAGCTCGGCGACGGAGACGAACTTTGGGAAAACCGCAGCATGAAACAAATCATGGAAGCACATGGCAACGTTTTTTGGCTGCTTTCCCGTTTCCGGGAACAGGAACGGCTTTATATGCTCTACGGTAACCACGATATGGTGAAGAAAAATGCAAAATATACGAAAAAATGCTGCAATACCTGCCAATGCCATCCGGCGGATTATCCCAATCCGGACAGTCCGTCCACGTATCCCAACCTTCCTGACCTGAATTTCTATCCCGCCATCATATTGGAAAACCGTTTATCCTGCAGCAGAAACCATTTAACGGGATATGCCGCTCCGCCCATGGATCTTTACCTCACCCACGGACACCAAACCGACCTGTTTAACTCTACTTTTTGGCGTCTCTCCCGTTTCCTCGTCCGCTACCTGTGGAAACCCTTGGAGCGTTTCGGTGTCTTGGACCCCACCAGCGCCGCCAAAAATTACACAAGAAAGCACAAAGCGGAAGAACGGCTCCACCATTGGGCGGAACAGGAGAACCATATCCTGATTACCGGCCACACCCACCGCCCCACGCTTTCGGAACAGGATAAATATTACTATAACAGCGGAAGCTGCGTCCACCCGCGCTGCATCACCTGCCTGGAAATCGAACACAGGCATATCCTTCTCGTGAAATGGACGCTCGCCGCAAAACCAGACATGACTCTTTACGTATCGCGTGAAGTGATTGCCGGACCGGTATGGTTAAACCAATAACCGACGCTTACACATCCCCGAGGGAAATGATTTCCGTGCCTACCGTCTCCACAAACTTCCTGTCATGTTCCACCATAAGCAAGGTCGGCCGGTACTCCAACAACAATGCTTCCAACTGCATACGGGAAAAAATATCGATAAAATTCAGCGGTTCATCCCATAGATACAAATGTGCCTGCTCGCAAAGGCTTCTGGCAATCAGTACCTTTTTCTTCTGCCCTCCGCTGTATTCCTCCATCTTTTTATCAAACTGTATCCTTGAGAAATCCAGCTTCCGCAATAGCGCCTTGAACAACGTTTCATCAATCCCGTACCGCGCGGCGTATTCTTCCAAACTTCCGCACAAGTGGGACGTATCCTGCGGCACATAGGATATTTTGATTCCGGCAGCCGTTTCCGTCCTGCCTTCCACGGTCATCCCGCTTTCCTGTGCCGCACCGCCTGCGGCAGCCAACACCGCTTTCAGGATACTGGATTTCCCGCAGCCGTTGCGCCCCTGCAGTACCACCCTGTCCCCGTTCCTGATTTCCATCCCAAACCCATGCAAAACCTGTCTTCCACCGTATGTCCGGTACCCGATTTTCACATTCTCCATACGGAGCAGCACATCTTTGTGGTGCCGGAGCGGAAATAATTTCAAATCCTCCACCGTTTCGATATTTTTCAACAGGGAAGATTTTTCCTCCAATGCCCGGTTCTGCCTCCGCTCCAAGTTTTTACGGCGCATCTGCATACGGCGGGATTTTTCCCCCACATATGCCCTTGTACCTATACTTTTTTCATATTTCTCTGATTTTCTTCCGATTTTCGTGGCTTCGACATCATCTGCCCATTGTCCGGCCTGTCTGGATGCGGCTTCCAATTTACGGATATCTTTTTTCAGGCGTTCGTTCTCCGCTCTTTCATATTCGTCCTGCCGCCTCTTATTCTCCCACCAACTGGAAAAATTACCCTGCTGCACCTCAATATTTGTCTTATTTATAGACAATATGTGGTCGGTACACCGGTCCAAAAAAGACCGGTCATGGGAAACCAAAAGAAAACCCTTCTTCCGGTTCAGGTAATCCGCCACCACTTCCCTTGCCTCCATATCCAAATGGTTCGTGGGTTCATCGATGAGCAGAAAACGATTTTCCCCTGAAAACAATACTGCCAGCATGACTTTCGTCCTCTCCCCGTTACTTAACGTATCAAACGGCCGGTACAGCACATTCTCATCCACATGAAGCAATGAAAGCTCCCTGCATACCTTCCAAAATTCATATCCGGGATCCATCTTCCCAATTTCCGAAAGCGTATCCTCCGTCCCACCGGAAACCGGATACGGAAAATAATCAAACTCCACCGGGGAGGCTATCGTCCCCCGGTATTCATAACGTCGCGTCAACAGATGCAAAAACGTGGTTTTTCCGCGGCCATTTCTCGCAACAAACCCCAGTTTCCAATCCGTATCAATCTGAAAAGACACATCTTCAAAAATATTGTCATAACTTCCGTCATAATAAAACGTCAGATGGCTGACACTGATTTGCGACATATACATCCCTCCTGTCATCGGGTGCCTGCCGGCTTCGCCGGCATCTTCCTTGGAGTGTCCGTGTGCAATCGAGTAGGGGAAGGTTCTTCTCCCCTACTCGCCGCGCGCCCCGTGCGCCGCCTTGGCGGCATATTCCTCTGCACGGGGCTGTGCACAAAAAGGGTGCAGAAATAATTTTCTGCACCCGTAAAACCACAGTCCGTACTTATTCCAAACCTGTGCCGCATCCCCCAAAACCCGTCGGGATACACCGCATTTTTTCCAAAACTGTACTGTATGTGAAAGAGACCAGATTCCATTATTCCTGCACGCACGGCAATACAGCGCCCTTTAACTCCCAAACGCGTATTCCATACACCCCATTCAGTTACTAATTAGCAAGAATAAATAATCATTCCCTCTCTCCTTGTTGTTAAAATTTACTTTAGTATAGCGGCAGGATGTAAAAATGTCAATAACTTTTCCCCACCAATACAGAGTCAACAACCCCGCTGCAAGCAACAGGGCATCAATCTTCCAGCGCTGCAGAGCGCAACACATCTGCGATGTGTGGGTATTGACCCTCGCGGCAGTCGCCAAATATCCGCACAAGTGCGGCTACTTGGCTCGTTGCTCGCGGGAATAAACGTAACAATTCAGCCTGAATATTGTGTTCGTAAGCGGAAGTTCTGTTTTTGGTTTTCTCCCAATCGACATATCATGCAAGAAAAATAATGTCGGTCATTGCCGACACTCTGTAAATAAGATATAATATTTACGTTGTCCTACCGATACCTGGCAACGGGAGGAGGTGTCGTCATGGAAGTTATTACTGCTTTTTTGGTCACTGTTGCGGCCGGTGTAGCTTGTCACTACATCATCAAATGGCTTGATAGTGACCGTAAGGACAACGAATAGCCTAGTGGGTGCTTTGCCACTATAAAAGAAAAGAAGAATCCCCGGACTGTACGCAACTACGGTTCGGGGATTCGTTTCTTTGTCCTCATGGACTTATTACTGCTTTTTGTCTGTCGACATTATAGCATATGTAAATCTAGTTTGCAATATACAAAAATTTAATAAATCAGCATCCGCGGTAACAATGCACCTCCGGCAGTCAAGCCTATTCATGCGTTTAATCTGCCCACCAATACTTAATATTTTATAATGGCATAAACACCGGCGCCGCCCGTCGTTTCAAACGTAACGGTATTCGGATCGCTGTCAAGGTCTTTGCACACGGTATATTTGCCGCCCTCACGTACACATACCACGGCATATGCCTTACCGCTCTGCACAAACCCCTTGGGAATACCCAGCACAATCCTCACAGCCGTTCCGTCGGAAGGCAGAAGGGTATATTTACCGCCGCTCATTTTTCCAAGTTCTATATTTAACATAGAGCCGACTACCGCTTTCTGTTCTGCGGCTGCCGCATCGATGGACGCTTTTGCCAAAGCGCTCTTTTTCGGGTCTAAATTATAAAATTTAGCATAAGGCTTCTCTTTATCGGTTAATCCGTAGCCTTTCGCAATATCGGCTGCACCCGTGGTAATAATTGAACCGTTTACGCTGCTTGCAAAATAAACGCCTTCCGTTGTCGTTGTAACGCCTCCCACAACGCTTGTGCTGGGAATTTCCACAACGGCAGGCTCGTCCTTATTTACGGATGAACCGGACGAAGACCCTTTTTTTCCGTCTTCCCTGTCACCACCGTCATTACTGCCGTTATCGCTGCCGGTATTATCCTCGTCACCGGCATTGTCACCACTGTTATCGCCGCCGGTATTATCCCCGTCACCCGTATTATCTCCGCTGTTATCGCC
>CANTGP010000251.1 GCA_947653315.1 uncultured Lachnospiraceae bacterium | reverse complement strand
GATGATTTATTCCTCCTTAAAGGAAAAACAGGCGTTTAACGCGGATATCATCGGGCTTCCCAAGGAGCCTACGCTGGTGAATTATACCCGTATCCTGACAAACACGGATTACCACCTTGCGGAATCCATGTTTAACAGTGTGCGCACCACGTTTTTGTCGATTCTTCTTATTGTCCTGTTTTCCTTTATTGTGGGTTATATTTTGGCAAGGGTACGTTTTAAATTGAACCGGGTACTGTATGTTATGTTCCTGATGGGAATGCTGATTCCGATTCATTCCCTGCTGGTTCCGATTTACGTTGTATTCCGTAACTGCGGCATGTCGAATAAATGGTTTACCTTACTTTTGCCGTATGTATCGTTTGGTCTGCCCATGGGAATCTTTTTGGTGGAAGGATATGTGAAGGCGATTCCGGTATCTTTGGAGGAAGCGGCGGCAATTGACGGAAGCAGCTTTTCCAATACCCTGTGGAAAATAATCCTTCCGATTTGTAAGCCGATTTTGGTTACGGTGGCGATTATCCAGATATTCAGTTGTTGGAATGAGTTCTCGTTTGCATTGGTATTGATTAAGGATGTGGGGCTGCAGACGGTGCCGCTGGCATTGACACAGTTCAAGGGACAGTTCGCATCGGATTATCCGAAGCAGATGGCAGCAATGCTGATAACCATGTCGCCTATTGTCATTCTGTATTTTGTGTTCAGTAAACAGATTATCAAGGGTATGGTTGCCGGTGCGGTAAAGGGTTAGGTTTTGTCCCGGATTGGCATGATAAATCAATTGCACAACCCGTACATTTTTTGGGGATGTACGGATTGTGCAATTTCTTTTTGGATTATAGGATGGAATGGCCTTAGGGGAGGATTTCCAAAATATCCGGGAACGGTTCTAAGCTCCGTTTTAATATTCCGTGCATTTGTGCGATGGCAATACCGTAATTGGTCATCGGTATGCCGCAGTCGGCGGCATGGCGGAGACGGTATTGCATTTCCCGTTCATTCAGCATACATCCGCCGCAGTGGACGACCAGTGCGTATTCCCTTAAATCTTCGGGAAATTCCATGCCGGAAGTAAAGGCAAAGCGGATATTTTTATTTGTATAATCTTTAATCCATGCGGGCAGTTTCACCGTTCCGATGTCGCCGCACTGCCTGTGGTGGGTGCAGCCTTCGGAAATCAGTACGGTATCGCCGTCCTGCAGGCATTTTAATTTCGCGGCTCCTTCCACCGCGGCAGTAAGGCTGCCTTTATAACGGGCAAAAAGAATGGAAAAGGAAGTGAGCAGGATATCTTCCGGGGTGTCGCGGGACACCTGCCCGAATGCTTGGGAATCGGTAATCACCAGTTTAGGTTTTCCGTTTAAGGAAGCCAAGGTTTGGGGCAGTTCCGTGTTGCGGGATACTACGGCAATGGCGCCCGCTTCCAAAATATCGCGGATGGTCTGCTGCTGGGGAAGGATCAGCCGTCCCTTTGGCGCCGCACTGTCAATGGGTACCACCAGTACCACGGTATCGTTTGGCACGAGTAAATCCGCAACGATGCGTTTATGGTTTTCACTGTTTTTTATGAGACGTGCCAGCATTTCCTTGAGTTCATGAATATGGTAATTTGCCGCTGCACTGACATATAATGTGTTTGCCCGGATGTTCCCGGTTGCCGCCTGTCCGTTACGGCGGTTGTTTCCGGAACCGCTATAATCATTTGCTTCTCCGGTGCAGGCGGTTTCCTGTAAGCCGTCAGGGAAACCGGGCAGTAAATCCGCTTTGTTGTATGCGATGAGATAAGGAATCCGTTTGTTTTCAAACCGGGTGATTAATTCATGGTCCGCATCCTGAAGTCCTTTTCCGGCATCCACGGTTAATATGGCAATGTCCACGTAATTAAGGGTTTGCCGCGCTTTTTTGACGCGCAGCCCGCCCAGCGTGCCCTCGTCATCCATACCGGGAGTATCGATGAGGACGACGGGACCCAGGGGGAGAAGTTCCATGGATTTTTTTACGGGGTCGGTGGTGGTTCCTTTAATTTCGGATACCAGCGCCACCTCCTGACCGGCGACGGCATTGACAAGGCTGGATTTTCCGGCGTTCCTAAGTCCGAAAAAGCCGATATGGATGCGTTCGGCGGATACAATATCGTTTAATCCCATTATTTTTGGCACTCCTTTTTCGTAGTTGGCAGGTTAAACATTAAAAGCGGAAATCCCTGCGGTTGGAATTTTTGATGTCTTCGATATGTTGGGCGGCAGTTGTCCGTACTTTTTCGTTTGGTATTTTTGCAAGTTCCCGTTCGATTAAGGCAAATCCGGTTTTCTTTGTTTCTTCCGATGCGTAGTCCACTAAATATTCGGTCAGCGTCATCAACGCATTCGGATGGCAGCAGTTAAGGATTTGCCCGGTTTTGCACAGGCTCATGAAACGGTCGCCGGTGCGTCCTTCCCGGTAGCAGGCGGTACAGAAAGAGGGGATATGCCCGTTTTCCATCAACCAGTGTACGACTTCGTCAAGGGAGCGCTGGTCGGAAACATCGAACTGTTCCGAATCATGGGGGCGTTCTTTTTCCGTATAGCCGCCTACCGAGGTGCGGGAAGCGCCGCTGACCTGGGAAATGCCAAGGCGCAATGCCTGTTCCCGTACTTCCCTGGATTCCCTTGTGGAAATGATCATACCCGTATAAGGTACGGCAAGCCGGATGCACGCAATGATTTTGGCGAACATGTCATCGGGAATGGAGTTGTCGAAGACGTCCGGGTCGATGTCGTCGGCATGTTTTACCCTTGGTACGCTGATGGTGTGAGGTCCTACGCCGTGGACGGCCTCCAAATGTTCCGCATGCATGATGAGTCCGGCAAATTCGTATTTATACATTTCCAGTCCGAAAAGTACGCCCAGTCCCACATCATCGATACCGCCTTCCATGGCGCGGTCCATGGCTTCCGTATGGTAATCGTAATCATGCTTGGGTCCGGTGGGATGCAGTTCCAGGTAACTTTTTTTATGGTAGGTCTCCTGGAAAAGAATATAAGTGCCGATTCCCGCTTCTTTTAAGAGACGGTAATTTTCCACCGTGGTCGCGGCAATGTTGACATTGACGCGGCGGATGGCGCCGTTTTTATGGTTAATGCCGTAAATAGTCCGGATGCATTCCAAAATGTATTCAATGGGGTTTTGTACGGGGTCTTCCCCCGCTTCGATGGCAAGGCGTTTATGCCCCATGTCCTGAAGGGCGATGACTTCCTGCCGGACTTCTTCCTGCGTCAGTTTCTTGCGGGTAATGTGTTTGTTGCTCATATGGTAAGGGCAGTACAGGCAGCCGTTGACACAGTAATTGGATAAATAAAGGGGAGCGAACATGACAATCCGGTTGCCGTAGAAAGCCAGTTTGATTTCTTCCGCAATGCGGTAGATTTCCTCCACTTTTTCGGGAATGTCGCAGGCGAGCAGAACGGAAGCCTCCCTGTGGGTCAGTCCTTGGCAGACGCAGCCCTTTTCCGTTTTCCGTGGGCGCGCTTTGGCAAGGATTTCATCGATAAGGGCTGTGTTATGTTTATTCTGCTCCGCGTATTCCAAAGTTGCGAGGATTTCCGCGTCGTTAATAAATTCTTCTGCTTTTAAGGATTTCGGGTTGTAGGTTGCCATAATGAATCATCCTTCCTGGTTTTATGGGATTTTATTGGTTTCGTTTTTGATGTCCCCGCGCTCCGTCACGATTTCGTAACCGATGGATTGCACCGTTTGGGCGAGGTGCTCTTTGGCTTGGGCGGATTCATCGCCGGTGCATAGCTTATTGTTGTAAAGCTCGTATTTTTTGCGGACAGACAAGGGGGAGAGGTTGGGCATAACAACGTTTGCCCCTGCCAAAATTCCCTTTTTGCGTCCGTCCGGGTCTAAGGTGCCGAGCGCCGTGGTGGCGGGAAGCAGTACCGGCGGGTGGATTAGGCGCAGGACGGAGAGAAGGTAGCAGGTCAGTTCCGCGTTCCCGGCAGGCATATTGCAAAAAGGCGTGGCATCATGGGGAATAAAGGGACCGATGCCGCACATGTCCGGCCGGAATTCTTCGGTAAACTTTAAATCCTTTGCCAAAGTTCCCGCCGTTTGGTAAGGGGAGCCAACCATAAAGCCGCAGCCGGTCTGATAACCGGTTTCCCGCAAGGTCCGCAGGCATTCCATCCGTTTGTCAAAAGACATTTCCGGCGGGTGGAGTTTATGGTAATGGCTGCGGTCTGCCGTTTCATGGCGCAGCAGATAGCGGTCCGCACCCGCATCAAAAAGTCTTTGGTAGCTTATGGGTTCCCGTTCGCCCAGGGAAAGCGTGACGGCACAGTCCGGATAGCATTTTTTGATACTGCGGATAATGCCGCACAGGATTTCATCCGTGAAAAAAGCGTCCTCCCCGCCCTGCAGGACGAAGGTACGGAATCCCAAAGCGTATCCTTCCGCACAGCATTCCAAAATCTGTCCGGTATCCAACCGGTACCGCTTACAGTTCCGGTTGCTTTTGCGGATTCCGCAATAGAGGCAGTCGTTTTTACAGATATTGCCGATTTCGATTAAGCCCCTGATGTATATGGCATTGCCGTATATTTGCCGCCTGGTACTGTCAGCTTTTTTTGCCAAAGCGTCTGCCGCTTCCCGTGACCGGTGGGCAATTAAATATTCATATTCGGCACAGGTAAGGGAACGGGTCCGCTCCAGTTTGTCAATGAGTTCGCATAATTTTTTGTCCATCAGCTTTGTGTGATGAGGTTGGAATAGGCGGTTTTGACGCTTACCCCTTCCAGCTTTCCGATTTTGCCCGACAGGGAGGAAATCGTATCTTGGGGCGCGTCCACGGCGATACTGATGATATTGACTTTCTTTTCCCGGTAAGGAATCCCCATCCTTCCTATAATATAGTTTCCGAAATCGTGGAGAATGGAGTTTAACTGTTCCACGGAATCGGTACATTCCACAATAATTCCCATAACGGCTACGCGGGTTTCCATGTCGTATTCCTTCCTTTCGTGTGATATTCGGGGTGCCCGTGTGTAATCGAGTAGGGGAAAAGCATTTCCCCTACTCGTGCGCCGGGCACCCGCCAGCTT
>CANTGP010000250.1 GCA_947653315.1 uncultured Lachnospiraceae bacterium | reverse complement strand
AAGTGTCTTCCGGTTGAAGCGTTTTTATATCTTCATATATTTTTTCATATTTTTTAACATCACACATACCAAGTACCTCCGTTATGAAATCTGCATAAGCCTAAAGTATATTATAACCTAAATAGCCTGAAAAGTGAACAGGTCAGAAAAACTCCGCAGGAAAACCTGCGGAGTCCATATTCTTGAATCTGTAAAATTTTGCTTATCTCTTGCTGAACTGCGGTGCACGCCTTGCAGCCTTGAGGCCGTACTTCTTTCTTTCCTTCATACGTGGATCCCTCGTGAGGTAACCCGCTTTCTTAAGTACCGGACGGTAATCGGCATCTGCCTGAAGCAGCGCCCTTGCGATACCGTGGCGGATGGCTCCTGCCTGTCCGGTATATCCGCCTCCGCGTACATTTACTTTTATGTCAAATTTGTCTGCCGTATCCGTGGCAACAAGGGGCTGGCGTACAATCACCTTTAAAGTCTCCAGTCCGAAATAATCATCCATGTCCCTTTTATTAATCACGATTTTCCCGCTGCCGGGTACTAAATATACTCTTGCAATCGATTTCTTCCTTCTGCCGGTTCCATAGCAGTTTGCTGTTTTAGCCATTTTAATCTTCTCCTTTCCGTCCTCTTAATTAAAATGTTAATACTTCCGGCTTCTGAGCCATATGCGGATGCTCTGCGCCTGCGTATACATGAAGTTTCGTGTACATCTGTCTTCCTAAAGGTCCTTTCGGGAGCATGCCTTTTACAGCAAGTTCGATTACTCTCGCCGGCTTCTTTGCCATCATTTCCTTTAATGTGGTTTCCTTCATGCCGCCCACGTAATCGGAGTGGTGGTAGTAAATCTTTTGGTCCATTTTCTTACCGGTTACTTTCACCTTCTCGGCATTTACCACAATTACATAATCGCCGGTATCCATATGGGGTGTGAAAATCGGTTTGTTCTTACCCCTTAAAACCTTGGCAACTTCCGCCGCCAAACGTCCGAGTGTCATATTCGTAGCGTCCACCACATACCATTTCCTATCGATGGTAGCAGGACTAGCCATAAAAGTTTTCATTATGTTACCTCCGCGCTTAACAAAATCAATTTACGTTTTCCTTTTGTCTGCCGTCGCTTCCCCCCTTGGTGCGGATGTCCGGCCACACCGTCAGGCTTCCTTCCGGCATATGATCATTGGGAGCATACCCCAATCCCTGTTCCTGATATGCGAAGTCCATAACGCACTGCCGGGGCTTTGGCACCTCGTTATAAAACATCGCCACATTGCAATATTATATTATACGCATCCGCGTGTGTCAACCTATTTTATGGCAAAATTTTCAGTTTTCAGTTATGGTAACAATTCAATGCCGCGTCCGCTTCCGGTCATGGCATAAACTCATACCCCACCAGGCAAAGCCCGCATGCCGGAGCCGTAGGTCCTGCCGCCTTCCGGCTCCTTGCCGCCAATATGTCCGCCATATACGCAGGCTCCCATGCCCCCCTGCCCGCTTCCATCAGCGTACCCGCCAAAATCCGTACCATATTGTAAAGAAAACCGTTTCCCGTTACCCGAAGGATGATTTCCTCCCCCTCCTGCCTGACTTCCAAGGCATAAATCCGCCGTACCGTACTTTTTACCTGGCTTCCCGCACTGCAGAGACTTTTAAAATCATGCTCTCCCACAAAATAACCGGCCGCTTCCCGCATCCGTTCCGCATCCAGCGGCACATAAGTAAAATAGGAATACAACCTTTTGGTAGGAACCGGAAATTCCGTATTCATGATACGGTATTCATACGTTTTTCTGCTGTCACAATGCCTTGGATGGAAATCCGCCGCCACGGCACAGGATTTCCTGACACGAATGTCATCCGGCAGATACCGGTTCAGGGCATAAGCAATTTTCTCCGCAGGCATCCGTGCCAGGGTATCAAACACCGCCACATTGCACAGGGCATGTACCCCCGCATCGGTACGGCTCCCGCCGGTAATTTTCACATCCTCGCCCAACAGTTCCCCAAGGGCACGGTGCAATTCCCCCTCTATGGTAGGGGCATTTTTCTGTATTTGGTAACCGCTGTAAGCGGTACCGTCATAAGCCACCGTCAGCATTACGCGTTTCTGTTCCATACCATCCCCCAAACTGCCGGAAGCGTAACAATCCGTCCGAAATAAATACAAGCCGCCAAATATGCAAACATGACCAAATATCCAATCCGGTCCCGCTTATGGTAAATCAAAGGCTTCATCTTCGTCCGGTGTTCCCCTCCGCGGTAACAACGTGCCTCCATCGCCATCGCCAGGTCATTGGCACGGCGGAACGCCGAAATAAATAACGGCACCAAAAGCGGCACCATGGCTTTCGCTTTTTTTACCAAATTGCCGCTTTCAAAATCCGCCCCGCGTGCGATCTGCGCTTTCATGATTTTATCCGTTTCTTCCAACAGGATGGGAATAAACCGGAGCGCTATGGACATCATCATCGCCACCTCATGCACCGGGACATGGAAAATCTTTAACGGCGCCATCAGCTTCTCCATACCGTCCGTCAGGTTATTTGGTGTGGTGGTCAGTGTCATCAGCGAGGAACCAATAATTAAAAACACCAAACGCACCGCCATCATCGCGGCAATCCGCACGCCTTCCCTTGTTACGGTCAGCTTCCATACCGAGAAAACCGCCTCCCCCGGTGTCAGGAACAGGTTGAACGCCACCGCAATCAGCAGCAGGAACACTATGGATTTCATTCCTTTCACCATAAATCGGAACGGTACCTTGGATATCTTCACCATGCACGCCAAAAATACCGCGGCAATGACATACCCAACCCAATTATCCACAACAAAAAGGGAAATGATAAACAACACCGTCGCAGACAGCTTCACCCTCGGATCGAGCCTGTGGATGACGGAATCCGCCTGATAATATTGTCCCAAAGTAATATCCCTAAGCATTTCTTCCTCTCGCCCTCCTGCCATTCCTTCCGCGTCCGCACATCATTTCTTCCGGCGCTCCAGCGCTTCCAGTATTCCGTCCCTGGCTTCCCCTACCGTTATGGCATCCGTATCCACGTCCAGCCCGTTCCTTTTCAGCTCTTGCATGATATAAGTCACCTGCGGAGCTGCCAAACCTACTTCCTCCAAAGCCTGAACATGACGGAAAACCTTCCTCGGTTCATCATCAAACATGACGCTCCCCCGGTTCATGACAATAATGCGGTCCACATATTTCGCCACATCTTCCATGCTGTGGGAGACGAGTACCACGGTAATTCCCGTTTCCTTCCGCAGCAACGCAATCTGGTCTAAAATCTCGTCCCTGCCTTTCGGATCTAACCCCGCCGTAGGTTCGTCCAAAATCAGCACCTCCGGCTTCATGGCAAGCACACCGGCAATTGCCACCCTCCGCTTCTGCCCGCCGGACAAATCAAAAGGCGACTGGTAAAAGTATTCGTCCGCCAGCCCCACCTGCTTTAACGCCCCGTATGCGCGCAACTGCACCTCTTTTTCCTCCAGCCCCATGTTTTTGGGTCCGAAACATACATCCTTAAACACATCGGTCTCAAACAACTGGTGTTCCGGATACTGGAAAACCAATCCCACTTTGCTTCGCAGGTTCTTCCTGTCGAACCCGTCTTCATGGATATCCGCCCCGTTATAATAAACGGTTCCCGACGTAGGTTTCATCAGCCCGTTCAAATGCTGCACCAGCGTGGATTTCCCGGAACCCGTATGCCCGATCAGCCCGATAAACTGCCCGTCCGGGATTACGAGATTCACGTCCTTAAGCGCCGCTGCCTCCATTGACGTCCCTTCTTCATATATATGGCTCACATGGTCCAAAATAAGTGCCATCTACACCGTTCCTCCCAATCTGTCCGTACCGTAACCCAAAGCCGCCACCAACTCCCCGCAGGTCAGGATACCGTCCGGCAGCATCACCCCGCTTTTTTTCAGCTCATGTGCGAGCAATGTCACCTGCGGCACATCCAGGCGCAATTCCTTTAGTTTTTCCACTTCGGAAAATATCTCCCTCGGCGTCCCCTGCATGGCAATATGCCCCTGGTCCATGACAAACACTTTATCCGCATGAATGATTTCTTCCATGTAATGGGTAATCAGCACCACCGTAATACCCTCCGCATGGTTCAGGGCACGGACGGCGCGTATCACTTCTTTCCTGCCGTTAGGGTCCAACATCGCCGTAGGCTCATCCAGGATAATGCATTTGGGATGCATGGCAATGACCCCTGCAATCGAAACCCTCTGCTTCTGCCCGCCGGACAGTTTATTGGGGGAATGCTTCCGGTATTGATACATGCCTACCGCTTTCAGGCTTTCTTCCACCCGCTCCCATATTTCCTTCGTGGGTACGCCCATATTTTCCGGTCCGAATCCCACGTCTTCTTCCACCACCTGCCCGATAATCTGGTTATCGGGATTTTGGAATACCATCCCTGCATTTTGTCGGATTTCCCACAGGTATTCTTCTTCCATGGTATCTTTGCCATCCACCCAAACCGTTCCCTCGGTAGGATAAAGAATAGCGTTTAAATGTTTTGCCAACGTGGATTTCCCGGAACCGTTATGCCCCAATACCGCCACGAAATCCCCCTGTTTCACGTCAAAGTCCACCCCGTCCACCGCACGGGTAATCCCTTCCACGTTACCTTCCTCATCCCGCCTGATATATTCAAAAACCAGTTTTTCCGCCTTTATGATTCCCATTTATGCTTCCTTATTATTGCTCTGATATCAGGATATCAAGATATCTTAATATCTTAATATCCTGATATCTTAATATCTTGATATCCTTACAACGCTTACAGTTTCCACTTTTGGCAATGCCACGGTTCTTATTGTACTAGAAATGCCGGGAGATTACAAGAGCGCATTGGAAACAAAAACAATTCAGGTTAAACGCAACAGTTCCGCCGGAATGTTGTGTTGGCGGACGCACGGGAGTGATTCTTTTGCGGAGCGGCAGCAGCGGGACGGCATGTCCCGGTTTTCCGTGCACTTTTTCCGGCTGGGAGTTTCTAAGCAGAATGGCATAGGTCCTCACAGGCGGCGGGCGTCCTCAAGCGGCATCCATGCCGCCTCGGACTGAA
>CANTGP010000249.1 GCA_947653315.1 uncultured Lachnospiraceae bacterium | reverse complement strand
AAAGAAATAGGAAAGCTCCAAATTTGTAGTTCAAAACAGGAAAAATCCAAAAAATGCGTTTAAAAATAAAACGGATACGGAAGAACGGAGGGCAGTCATGAAAGAGCCGGTACCTTTTGAAGAAGTGGAATACAAGAAAAGTAATTTTTTAATTGGCGCAAAATACAAATCCTCCCTGCTGGAGAATAAGATTCTTGCGGTCAGCCTGACGAAAGTGAGGAAGGATGAAAACGGGCAGTTAATCAGTACGGTTACGGCTTCGGAGTTAAAAAAGTATATGAAGAAGACCAACGGTTCTTTTTATGACCAGCTTTACTGCTGTGCGGACAATCTTGCCAACCGTCAGATTGTGATGGAAGACAGGGAAAACAACAAATTCATGATTTTGAATATCGTGCAGACCGCGTTGTACGATAACGGTAAGTTCACGATTAAATATAACGCGGATTTGGAAAAATATCTCTACGGGCTCCAGCAGAACTTTACGAAACTGAGCCTGCCGGTTATGATGTCCTTTAAGTCCGTGTATTCTTTCCGGCTGTACGAGCTGTTAAAGTCGAAGGCATATTATCCGAGGGATAAGAAAAAGGCGGAAAACCTGTTCCGCATTACTTTCTCCCTGTCGGAACTGAAACTGGATTTGGGCGCCGTAAATTCCAGCTATGACAGGGTACAGCGGGTATTAAAGGGCAGTTCCCCGGACTATGACAAGGCGGTGGAGGCGGCGAAGGAAAAGACGTTTGCCCGTTGGGGGGATTTTAAGGACCGGGTCATCGACGTGGCGGTGAACGAAATTAACTCCATGCCCGAAGCCTGCATGAACGTATCCTATGAACTCGGAAAAGCGGGACGCGGCGGTAAGGTATATGAGGTTTCGTTTATCGTGAAGCTGATGAACGGGATTGCAGGGCTTATGGAACCGGAAGTGGTGACAGTGCTGGTGGTCAGCCCGGATATCGGAGTGGTTGAGCAGATAGACAGTCTGCTGGAACAGGAGGATATGCGTGTCCGGGATATCAAAGCGATTGCGGTAGCTGCGGAAAACGATATCGTAAGGGTTAAGAATGCCTATGAGATATACCGGAAGCAGAAAGTAAAGGCGGCAAATTTTACGGGATGGATGATTGCGGCAATTAAGAACGGGTATCAGGACTCCCGAAAATACATGGGAAACGGGTTCCATGATTTTGAGCAGAACGAATATGATTTCCGGCAGTTGGAGATGCAGTTAATATCCAATTAAGGTATTGTTCCCGAAGCGTGCCGGAATACGGCAGTCCGGGTGAAAAACTTTTTGTTTTTTTCACCCGGACTGTTTCGGTTTTTGGTCAATCAAAATCATCGTATCTCGGCGGCTGCGAATCCCGTCTGCGTTTTAACTTGTATTTGGTCCGTTTGTTGTACCGGATGCGGTAGCGTTTCCTTCCCGCGAAGCTGTAATTTTGGATTACCGATTTTATGAGGAAGACCAAAATGAGGATACCGGCTCCGGCAAGGATACAAAGCAATACTTTTGTTACGTTGACAAAAATAATGTTTTCTTCTTCCGTTTCTTCCGGCTCCGGCAGGGGTTCCGCCAGGGTGTCAAAATCATAGGAAGATGTGTTTGACGCTACGTCGATGGAAGCGCTTCCCACATAAACCCCGTTGTAATGGTAATCAATAACGGCAAGCTGGCCTTCCCCTGCCGCGTCATAGGATATGTCGGACTGGATATCCTCAAAATCCGCCGTTTTCGGAAGGATGAGGTAGCTGTCTTTGTTTAAGGAAAGAATCGGTTTGGAACTGCCGAAAATATCGTTTTCCGTTTGGAAGAAGCCGGCATTGTCAATGTTGTATTTCGTTTCGTGTTCGGATACGTTGACGATTTCAAAATTGCTGAAACCGTAATTGAGCAGATCCATGGTGTCCGTGAATTGGGAAGGGGATTCTTCCTTCATGACCACGCAGATTAATTTCATGCCGTCCTGCTCCGCACAGGTGACAAGGGTTTGGCGGGCGGTATCCGTATATCCGGTCTTGCCGCCGAGGATTCCCTCGTATTCAAATTCCCCCGTTACCAGTCTGTGGTGGGTGCGCAGTATGAAATCGTCGGGCTGGGTATCGGTAGGTTCAAAATGGCGGGTGGGCGTATTGGACATTTTTGCCAGCAGTTCGTTTTGGAAAAAGGCGCGGGCAATCACCGCCAAATCATAAGCCGAGGTATAATGGTCGTCGTTGTGCAGTCCGTTGGGATTGACAAAATGGGAATCGGTGCATCCCAGTTCTTGTGCCTTTTGGTTCATCATGTCCGAAAAACCTTCGATGCTGCCGCCGACATGTTCCGCCACGGCGTTTGCCGTTTCATTGGCGGAGCCTACAAGGATACCGTAGAGCGCGTCTTCCATGGTTAGCGCCTGTCCCACGTCCATACCCATGTGGGAACTTCCCGGTTCCAGGGAAAAAACGGCGTTTTGGGAAAATGTCACCATTTCATCCAAAGAGGAATTTTCCGCCGCAATGAGACAGGTGAGGATTTTTGTGGTGCTTGCCGGATAGAGCTGCTCATGGATATTTTTGCTGTATAAAATTATTCCCGTATTGGCTTCCATGACGATGGCGGACTGAGCCTCCACCTGGGGACCCTTTGGCCAGTTTTCGATTTCGTTGGACTCTATGGGAAGGGCTTTCCGGTCTTCCGCCGCCTGCGTCAGTTCTTCAAGGCTGGAAGCCTGTGCTTCCATGGTGCAGGTGAGGAAGGAAAAAGAAAGTATGTATAAAGAAAACGCTAAGATTCTTGTTTTTTTCTTGAATTTTTTATTTTTTAAAGGTAATTTCATTATGGCAGTACTCCTGGTTAAAAATAAATTTTAAATAAATTGAAAAGGTTCTGAAAAGGCTATTTTTATATCATACACTATTTTTGGCGAAAACCAAACGCATTTTACAAAAAATAAAAGTTTTTTTGAAAAAATTATCGCATTTGCCGCGCATTCTGCTCTTTTCATTTTTTGGTAAAAGGTGTAAAATAAG
This sequence comes from uncultured Lachnospiraceae bacterium, assembly GCA_947653315.1. Classification (GTDB taxonomy): domain Bacteria; phylum Bacillota; class Clostridia; order Lachnospirales; family Lachnospiraceae; genus Kineothrix. Next base: position 2,084 of record CANTGP010000249.1, on the reverse strand, counting down.
GCACGGGGAAAAGGAGTGGCAAAATGCGCTTAAGGAATATATCAGGTTCCAGGGAAATCATTGGCGAAAGTAAATTCGTAGTGCAGGAACCGGAAGGAAAAAAAGGGAATTGGGCGGGTATTTTCGGGAATAATAATCCCATACACATTGAAATAGGGATGGGAAAAGGACGCTTCCTTATGGATATGGCGAAAGCGCATCCGGACATTAATTATGTAGGAATTGAAAAATATTCCAGCGTCCTGCTGCGTGCCATACAGAAAATGGAAAAAATGGAATCTATGGAAAAGGGAAAAGAACCGCTTCCGAATGTCCGTTTCATAAGAATGGACGCGGAATCGTTAACGGAGGTATTCGGTCAGGAAGAAGTCGGGCGGATTTACCTGAATTTCTCAGACCCGTGGCCGAAGGACAGACATGCGAAACGCAGGCTGCCTTCCAGGGAGTTTTTGGCACGTTTTGATAAGGTACTGGACAAGGGCGGACATTTGGAATTTAAAACGGATAATGAGGGGTTGTTCCGGTTTGCCCTGGAAGAATTGGATGCGGCGGGATGGCATGCGACGAAGGTCACTTATGATCTTCATCATGACAGGGAAATGATGGAGGGCAACATTATGACGGAATATGAGGAAAGATTTTCCTCTAAGGGAAACCCTATTTTTAAGTACGTCATTGAGCGGTAGCCTGGAATCAAAGCGGCAGATAAAAAATATAAATGATTAACAAGGAAGCATGAAAAAAGCATAAAAACAGAAAGCGAGGGAAATAAAATGGAATACAAATTTACGACACAGAATTTTAATGCGGAAGTGCTGGAATCCGACCTGCCGGTACTGGTGGATTTTTACGCGGACTGGTGCGTACCCTGCAAAATGATGGCGCCGGTCGTAGCGGAAATTGCCGGAAATTTTGAGGGGAAGGTGAAAGTGGGTAAGTGCAATATTGAGGAAAACATGGAAATTGCGCAGAAATACCGTGTTCTGCATATCCCTACTTTTGTGATTTTCCAAAACGGGCAGGCAGTAGAAACCAGCGTTGGTTCCATATCAAAGGAAGAACTGGAAAGTAAACTCAGGGCTGTATCGGAGTAAAAAAATTATCGGATAACAAAAAATAAGAAATACAGGTATACAAGGAAACACCCGCATGGCGGGTGTTCGTTGCGTAATAGGGAGGGTGATGGTTGATGTACATACTGTTTTTTTTGGTATGGATCGTTTTTAACGGGGCGGTAACTTGTGAAATCGTAGTATTCGGATTAGTGATTTCCGCCGCAATGTATTTCTTCGCATGCAGGTTTATGGGTTACAGCCCGGAAAAGGATCTTGCTTACATGAAAAAGGTACCGCGTATTTTACAGTATATCTGTGTGCTGGTATGGGAAATCGTGAAGGCGAATTTTGCGGTAATCCGTATGATTACGGCTTCGCGTTATGATTTGGAGCCGGTGCTGGTGAGGTTTAAGACGGACCTTAAGACCAAAGAAGCGAGGGTGGTGCTGGCAAATTCCATTACGCTGACGCCGGGTACCATAACGGTTACGCTGGAAGACGATGAGTTTGTGGTGCATTGTTTGGACAAGGAGCTGGCGGAGGGGATGAACCATTCCGTCTTCGTGGAATTATTGGGGAAACTGGAAAGGATGTAGGGTGATATGGTAGTAACGGGTGAGCTGACGGCATTGGAAATGGCATACCGGACGGTTTTTGTAGGGACGCTGGTATTTTTGGTGTTGATGGTATTTCTCTGCCTGATACGTGCGGTAAAGGGACCAAGCGTCGGGGACAGGATTGTGGCGGTAAACATGATGGGAACCATGATTATGGTGATTATCGCTGTCCTGGCGCTTTTGTTAAAGGAAGGATCAGGTGGAACGGCTTGTGGTTGCCAATGATGATAATGAAGAGAATATCAAAAAACTGTTTCGCAATATGCAGTATTCCTATCAGAGAATGGGTCTGATTAAATATGATGCGTTCAGTGAAATGGGAGGAAAGCTCAGTTTTTCCCTTGCTATGCTGGATGTGAAAAACAATGGATTTATCATCAATGCCATGCATACCAGAGAGGGCTGTTATACT
>CANTGP010000248.1 GCA_947653315.1 uncultured Lachnospiraceae bacterium | reverse complement strand
CCCCGCAGATACAGTACCATGCAATCACAAGCATTCCCGCTGCACCGTTTACCCCCAGCGTAAAACATATCACCGAAGGAAAGACTCCGAAACACACAATATCGCAAAGGGAATCAATTTGGATGCCAAACGCCTTCTCCTCCTCCGTCCTGTCCGCCTTTTTCCTTGCAATCCTCCCGTCAAAGGCATCGCACAGACCGGAAAACGCCAAACAGAATACCGCCTTTGTCTTCCTTCCGTGCAGCCCCTCCATCATCCCCACTATGGAAATAAATAACCCAAGGTATGTCAGCCATACCGTATAATCATAAACCCCAAGCAGATTTACCTTTTTGTCCCTGTTCTTCCGTTCCATATCTTTCATTTCCTTTCATCAAACCATAGGTTCAAATCAGATAACGCAAAAATGTCGCTATCTCTCCCAGCACATAATGGATAATGCACAGCCCCCAAATATTCCCCTGTTTATGGTAAAGAATTCCCAAAATTCCCAATAAAAGGGATGCCGCCAGCATATACGGAAATCCATAGGCAATATGAAGGGCGCCAAACACAAGGGCCGAAACTACGATTGACAACAGTCCGGCATATTTTCCCGTAAAAATACGGTTCAGGTTTTCCTGCATAACGCCCCTTGCCAAAAACTCCTGCAAAACAACGGTAAATGGATAAATGACATCCGCAAAAGTTCCTACGCTCCAATCCCAAAACGGGGCGCCCTCCGGGAAAAATCCGGGTGCAATGCGTAAGATAACAACTTTTCCGGCAACCAGCAGGACTCCTACCGCCAAAGTAATTGCAATATCCGGGACAAAGGTTTCCTTTGCATTTGTAATTTTCAGCCCGATATCCCGGATGGAAAAACTGGTCGTTTTCAGAATAATAAAGAACATGATGACGGAAATACCTTCGATCACCAAACTCATAACCTGTCCGGGCGGCTCCACATTCAGATAGCACAACAGGCGCCAAAAGAACAGATATACGCATACACAAATCATCAGTACGGAAAATACGGCGGAAGCCTCCCTTCGCTGCCTGTTGAGCTTTGCAACCTCCGTAACATCGGAAAAGACTACCACAATCCCTATCTTTTTTTCACCATCCTCCCCGTACAGGAAAGAGGAAGTAAGGCGGAATGATTTTAGTTCCTGATTTTCCGCCTGATACACGGCCTCGCCGGTATGGGTATGCTCTTTATCATAGACTGCATCCAAAACAAACTGATGAACTCCGTCATTGTTCCCGTTATCCCGGTCTTCCAAAAATACCTTGCCGTAATTCTTTCCGGACACATCTTCATCCACGCCGAGCATATTGCATCCCCTAGCATTGAGAAAGATAATTTTCCCATGCGTGTCCACCACCAGGACACCGTCATTCATATCCCGTAAAATCCGCGGAATAATCCCGTTTTTTTCTACTGTCATATCGCACCTCACCCAATCGTCCATACTTCTGCAAATCCAAAGCAAATTTATCCCTTTGGGGATTTTATCACACTTTACTTCCTTTGTGGGCATATTGGGATGATTCGCATATTTTACGGTATCCTTTACTTCAACGGAAAGCGGTGAAACGGCACGCCCGAAAGCCAAAACAGGTCCGCCGTCATGCGGAAACGGAAGCCTCCACGTCCTTCGTCACTACCATGTCCACTCCCGTACCCGCCACGTCCGCAAGCGCCACATCCCCGATACGGACCGGCGCTTCCAATTCCACGCCTTTTATGGCTTCCATACATTCCATGATTTTCCCCTTCGGGATATCCTCCTTCGTCTTTACCGACACCACTGCCGCTTTCCCGCCGCGCACGCGCACGGTGGATGTTACGATTCTTGTGGGATTGGTCAGTTCTTTTTCGGCATACTCCGCCCCCCGGTTACAGGTATTGCCCGTAATACGGAGCTTCCCGCCGGGAATATCCTCCACCGTTATCCGGCACCCGATGGGACAACGGATACATACCAGCTCCTTTTTCTTCCCTTCCGCTGCCGTTCCCGCTCCGTTTTCCGGTTCTGTTTCCCTGTTTTTTTCCATCCCTACACCGTTCCTTTCCAAAGATTAATCCGCCCGGATTGAAACAAGCCGCTTTCATCCATTCTCCTCCTGCTCCACCGCAATCCGGATTTCCTTAAGGTCCGGATAATCCTCTAACTTTGCTTTTTTGAACTTCACCTGCTCCATTTCCCCCGGCGCCATGACCCGTTTCTTTATCCGCATGACAGGCGTGTCGTTAAAATAAACCGCCAGTACGGCATCCTGACAGACTTCCCCCACCCGGAAACGGACGACCTGTTCTTCCTGCATATAGTTTAACCGGAGCGTGGACGGCACCGTATAGCGCACCCTCTCCCCGATTTTGATTTTGATTTCAATGATTCCGTTTTTTCCTTTTTCCCCGTTCTCTCCTGTTTTTCCCTGCTGCCTGCACATACTGCGCATGATATATGCCGCCGCGTTCCGGCCCGCGTTTTCCGCTTCCTCCGATACATAATCCACCAAATCATGGACATGGAGCACGTTGCCGCAGGCAAATACGCCCTCCACATTCGTTTCAAGGCTTTCGTTCACCACGGGACCCGAAGTCACCGGATTTAATTCCACGCCCAACCCGGCGGACAGCTCGTTTTCCGGTATCAGTCCGCAGGAAAGCAGCAACGTATCGCAGGAAATGTATTCCTCCGTCCCCGCAATGGGTTTCCGGTTTTCATCCACTGCCGCCACGGTAACGCCCTTCACCCGTTCTTTCCCGTCAATATCCACGACGGTATGACTGAGCTTTAATGGAATCCCGAAATCGTCCAGACATTGGACGATATTCCTTTTCAGGCCGCCGGAATAAGGCATCAGCTCCGCCACCAGTTTTACTTTTGCCCCTTCCAGCGTCATACGCCTTGCCATGATCAGCCCGATATCGCCGGAGCCTAAAATCACCACTTCTTTTCCGGGCATCCTGCCTTCCATATTCACGTAACGCTGCGCGGTTCCGGCAGAATAAATCCCTGCCGGACGGTATCCCGGAATGTTTAACGCGCCCCTGGGACGCTCCCTGCACCCCATTGCCAATACCACGGCCCGGGCTTCCACCGTAAACATTCCCTCCTGTTTATTCATCGCCGTCACGTATTTTGTTTCCCCTTCCGCACGGATATCCGCCACAATGGTATGCAGCAAATAAGGAATCTTCGCGTCCCGCACTTTCCGGGCATACCTCGCCGCATACTCCGGCCCCGTCAGTTCCTCCTTGAACGTATGCAGCCCGAAACCGTTATGGATACACTGGTTCAAAATACCGCCCAGCTCCTCGTCCCGTTCCATGATTAAAATATCCCCTTCCGTTATTCCCGCTTCCTTTGCCGCAACTGCGGCAGCCAATCCTGCCGGGCCGCCACCCACCACCAACAGTTTCACTTTTTTCTCCATGCCGCACCTCATTCCCTGTCCGGTCCGGTCAGGAATCGGGATTCCCCTCCGGCCTTGCTGATTTCCCCCATGTCCCTGCCAAGTTCCCGCGCCAGTATTTCCACGGTTTTCGGTGAACAGAACCCTGCCTGGCACCTTCCCATTCCCGCCCTGGTACGGCGTTTGATTCCGTCGAGGGTCGTCGCGCCAAGCGGCCTGTGGATGGCATCCAGGATTTCCCCTTCCGTCACCAGCTCACAGCGGCAGACAACATTGGCATAAGCGGGATTTTTTCCGATTAATTCCTGTCTCCCTGCCGCATCCGCCAAAGCGACGGAAGGGATTCCTTCCCGTTTGGAAACAAAATTCTTTTTTTCCGGGAAATTCCCGCGTTTCCGTATCATCTCCGCCACATATCCGCCGATTGCAGGCGCACAGGTAAGTCCCGGCGATTCGATGCCCGCCACGTCAAAGAACCCTTCCGCATCTTTTGGTTCCCCGATAATAAAATCCCCCCCGTCCTCATGGGCGCGAAGCCCCGCAAAAGAGGTAATGATTTTCCCCGCAGGCACGTTTTCCACGCTGAGCCCTCCGCGCTTTAACACATCCTCCAGCCCGCTTCCGGTCGTATTGACCCCTTCCTTATTCCCGGTATCCTCTGCGGTAGGCCCCATTAACAGGTTTCCATGGACCGTGGGCGTCACCAAAACGCCCTTGCCGTACTTTGTCGGAAGCTGGAATATGGTATGCGACACATAATTCCCCACCGTTTTGTCAAACAGGCAGTATTCTCCTTTTCTCGGCGTAATATGCAGCTTCTTTGCGCTTACCATATTGTGGAAGACGTCCGCATAGACTCCGGCAGCATTTACTACCATCCTTCCCTCAAAGATACCTTGGGAAGTTTCCAAACGGTAGCCTGTCTCTTTTTCCATGCCTTCCGCACCTTCCATGCCTTCTGCTTTCATACCCGCCATGCCTTCCGTTTTTTCCACTTTATATACTTCCGTATCCAAACGGAATTCCACACCGTTCGTGCAGGCATTTTCCGCCAGGGCAATGGTCAGTCCGAACGGACATACGATTCCCCCCGTGGGCGCGTACAGCGCTGCCGTCACATGCTGCGAAAGATTCGGCTCCAGCTTAAACAGTTCTTCTTTCTCCAAAATGCGCAGTTCCCCCACGCCGTTCTTCTTCCCCCTCTCAAGCAGTTCCTCCAGCTTTTCCCTGTCACTTTCCCCAAAACACAGAACCAGGGAACCGTTTCTTTTATATGGAAAATCCAGTTCCTTTGACAACGCCTCCATGTTACGGCTTCCCTGTATGTTTAAAAGCGCTTTCAAGGTTCCCGGCTCCGCATCATATCCGGCATGGACGATTCCGCTGTTTGCCTTGGAAGTCCCCTCGCATACATCGGAAGCACGTTCCAGCACTATGACATCCATGTCATATCTTGACAATTCCCTCGCGACCGCACAGCCGCTTACCCCTGCCCCTATTATCACTACATCATGCATCGTGTTATCCCTTCCTCCTGTCGGACCGTTTCTTCTATTCATTATACTGAAAATTATGCCGCACCACAATGAATTTATCCAAAACTTTTAGATGCTTCGTAACAATTCAGCCGGAAATGTGATGTTGGGAAGCGGACGCACGGGAGGGATTTTTTGGCGGGGCGGCGGCAGCGGGATGGCATGTCC
>CANTGP010000247.1 GCA_947653315.1 uncultured Lachnospiraceae bacterium | reverse complement strand
ACGTCTACTTGACTCGTTGCTCGCGGAAAAAGTGCACGGAAAACCGGGACATGCAGTTGCGCCGCTCCCGGCCACTAAAAAAAACCACGCACGGGCGTCCGCCCCAACACAACATTCAGGCTAAACTGTTACAACCGGAAAGATTTCACCCGTTTTTTCATTGAGAAAACCTCCCCGATACCGTATAATTACGTGTTAGGGAGGTATTTTTATGAGACCATGCAAGGAAAAAATAATAATCGTGGAAGATGATTTTACCATACAAACGCAGTTAAAGACCCTTTTGTCCGGAAACGGATACGAAGTTGCCGCCGTTACGGATTTTTCCACTGCAATCCGTCAAATCAAAGAATTCGCTCCGCATTTAGTCCTTTTGGATATCAAGCTGCCGGACAATAACGGATTTGAAATATGTTCCCAAATCCGCACGTTTTCGGATATGCCCATCATATTCGTAACAGGCTGCAACACGGATATGGACGAGTTAAACAGCATTATGCTCGGCGGGGATGCGTTTCTTACAAAGCCATATAACACGGCAATTTTGCTTGCCAAGATTGCCGCGCTCTTAAAGCGGGCGAATGCTTTCTGTCAGGAAAATAATTTCACATGGAACGGGGCGGTCTTACATTTGGAGAGCAGCTTCCTGGAATACCAGGGACAAAAGGCGGAATTAACCAAAAACGAATTGAAAATCCTCTGCTTTCTTTTCAAAAACGCAGGCAAAATCTGCTCCCGGAACGATATTGTGGATTTCCTTTGGGATAACCAATTGTATGTTGACGATAATGCCCTAAGCGTAAACATTACCCGTATCCGGGAGAAACTGAAGGCAATCGGACTGACAGACTTTATTAAAACCAAACACCGGCAAGGGTATACATTATGAGCGGGAAACAATATCTGAAAAACCAAATACCGGTTCTTCTCATTAACCTATTTGGCATGCTAACGTTAGCCCTGTTTTTGCTTGCCTCCGGGAATCCCTTTCCGACGGTCCTGTTTCTTTCCGGCATTTGGCTGGTTGTTTTCACTGCCTATGTAACCGTCGCCTTTCATATGCACAAAAAGCGTTTGGGCAAATTGCTGGCTATGGCAAAACAGTTGGAAGAACGGTATCTCATACCGGAAATTATGCCTGTACCGGATCAGGCGAACGAACGTGTATTTTACCAAATGATGAAAATGGCGGAAAAGTCCATGCTTGAGAAAATAGGGGAAGTGCAGAGGGAGCGGAAAGAATACAAGGAATACATTGAGCAATGGATTCATGAGGTGAAGACACCGATTACGGCAATGAAACTTCTTTGTGAAAACAGCCGTGAAAATAACCGCACGCCTTTTACCAGGGATCTGCTGGCAGAATTGGAGCATATCAATCAACTTACCGAACGGGCTCTTTATTATGCCCGCAGCGAACATACGGAAAAAGATTATTCCGTCCGTGAAATAAAGTTGAGTGATGTGGTACATGGCGCAATCGCCGACCATAAATATCTTTTACGGCAAAGCAATATGGTTATTACCATGGATGATATGGAAACCAATGTCTATACGGATGATAAATGGGTACGCTTTATCTTAAGCCAACTGATCAGCAACGCCGTCAAATACCGTACAAAACATCCGGCTTTGCACTTTTCCACGGTTAAGACAAATGATAAAGTGGTTTTATCCGTCACGGATAACGGCATCGGCATACCCCAAAGCGACTTACCCCGTATTTTTGAAAAAGGGTTTACCGGGGAAAACGGGCGGACCGGGCAAAACGCTACGGGCATCGGCCTGTATCTTTGCAAACGCCTTTGTGATAAACTGGGAATCGGGCTGACAGCCTGCCCGGAAGACCAGGGGACAACGATTGCGCTTACTTTCCAAATGAATGATTTCGTTACCGGAGTGCAGGACTGACATGCCCTGCACTTCTTACATTTTTGTAAGAACTGCGTAAGAAAACCTGATACAAACAATGACGTTTCCCGGTTATCATAAAGTCATAAAAACCAAACGGCATGGAATGCCAAAAATACGGAATACGGGGAGGTTTACCGCATGAATACCATTTTAAAACTCGAACATATCCAAAAATACTACGGAAACGAGGGAAATATCACAAAAGCCATCCGCGATATCGGTTTTTCCGTGGAAGCCGGGGAATTCCTTGGCATTATGGGACCGTCCGGCTCCGGCAAAACAACGCTGCTGAACTGCATATCCACCATTGATACCGTAAGCGCCGGTCACATTTTTTTAGACGGAACCGATGTTACCGAAATAAAGCCAAAGTCCCTCGCCAGGTTCCGCAGGGAAAACTTAGGTTTCGTATTTCAGGATTTTCATTTACTGGACACCCTGACCATTTCGGAAAACATCGCACTGGCGCTGGCAATCAACAAAACCCCTGCCAAAGATGTGGAACCCCGCATTTCGGATATCGCCCAAACGTTAAACATCGGCGATATCCTAAATAAATACCCCTATCAGGTATCCGGCGGCCAAAAACAGCGCTGTGCCTGTGCGAGGGCCTTAATCAACCATCCCAAACTGCTTTTGGCGGACGAACCCACAGGCGCCTTGGACAGCCATTCCGCACAAATGCTTTTATCCACCATCCAAAGCATCCATGAGCATTTGGGCGCAACCATTCTCATGGTTACCCATGACGCCTTTACGGCCAGCTATGCCAACCGCATCCTCTTTCTGCGGGACGGGGAAATATTTACGGAATTATGCAAAGGCAGCGACAGCAGGAAAAACTTCTTTCACAAAATCCTGCATGTACTGACCATCATCGGAGGACAAAGCCATGTATGCTAAACTTATATTCAGGAACGCAAAACGTTCCGCCAAAGACTATTTCATCTATATCGTGACCATGACCATCTGCGTTACGTTGTTTTATTCCTTCCTGTCCATTTCCAGCAGATACTATAAGCCGGATATCGGAAGCGAATATGATTTCACCCTGTTAAGCGGCGGAATGAAAGCAGCCATTTGCATGATTACATTGCTATTGCTGTTTTTAATACGGTATGTCAATCAATATATGCTCCGCCGCAGGCAAAAAGAGTTTGCCGTCCAATCCATCATGGGAATGGAGCAAAAAACGGTTGGCAGGATTTTCTTTGCGGAAACCTTTCTTATGGGAATGATTTCGATTGCGGCAGGAATTTTCCTCGGCGTATTTTGTTCCCAGTTTATTACGGCAATGCTGCTGACTTCCTATGGAAAAAGGTATGAAGTGTCGTGGACCCTTTTCCCTGATACGGTCCTGTTGACCGCCGTTTTCTTTATTACATGCTTTTTTGCGGTAGGAGTCTTCCATACCCGCACCATTAGGAAAACAAAAATTATCGATATGCTTTCCGCAGACAGGGAAAACGAACCGGGTTTAAAAAAGAGCCGTTGGATATTTGTTGTGGCAATACTCTTTGAACTGTTCACCGTGTTCATGCTTCTTACCGGAATAGCAAAAATACGGTTTTATTACGACCCCCGTTTTGCACGCCCTGTACGAATCATGTTTTGGGGAAATATTCTTTTCCCGGCGCTTACCCTGCTCTGGCCTGCATTGTGGATGGTGAGAAAGAGAAAGGGCGGCGGTTCCGCGCTGCTTTTGGGTTTGCTGCTATGCTCTGTTCCCAATGCTTTTACGGCGGCGGGCGTGCCGGCACTTACAAATAAATACTATCTGACATTAGGAAGCGGTACCCTTAACCAATACCTACTGTTTGTCCTGATTAATTTGCTTTTCTTCCTTTGTACCTTTATTTACCTTGCCGGCAGCCTTCTCGCCGCATGGAAAGAAAAATCCCCGGAACACAGATACAAAGGCGAAAACCTGTTCTTTTTCGGGCAGGTGATATCCCGGCTGAACACCACCGGCAAAACCATGACCATAATCTGCATAACCTTAACGCTTGCCATTTTCCTGTTCATTGCCGCACCTATTCTGACAGGCTGGTCCTCCGGTTATCTGGATTCACGGTCTATGTACGATATACAGATTTATTCAAAATATAATAACGTGTATGAAGAAGAAAACCTTCCGCACGGTAATTATGAAACGGTAACGGAATTTTTGGCCGGACACAATATAAAGACTTCCCATGACTGCACGTTTCCGTTATACCTGCCCATGAAAAACGAGTTTCACAACCGGAACAAATATGCGTTTCCCGTTACGGCCATTTCCCTGGGCGACTACAACGCAATACGGAAAATGCTGGGATATGGGCAGATTTCCCTGGCGGAAAATGAATTCACCACGCATTGGAAATCCATTGCGACAGAAGAAGAACAGACCCGCTTTTTGGAAGAACATCCCAGTATTCCGACGGATGCCGGCGAATTAACGCTTTCCCGGCAATCTCGGCACGGCGAGGCAATCGGGCAAACAGCCTATAATTCCTATACGGACGTTCTCTATGTGTTCCCGGATTCCGTTTGCGAAAAACTGCTTCCGGTAATGCAAAACCGCTATCTTACGACGGCTGAACCCATCACCTATGAAGACGCCCGTGAGTTGGAAAAACTTTTTACGGACGAATATCCGGAACAAACGGAAAACGGGGTTGCCTATGGCATACGTCTCCGCACCCTGCAGGTCAACCGTTCCAAAGCGGATAATTTTATCTTACAGGCAGCCATGCTTTATGGCTCCGTCGTCCTCATGGTCATTTGCCTGACGGTACTTTCCCTGCAGCAGCTTTTGGATGCCGGACAGTACCGGTACCGTTTCTCGGTACTCCGTAAGTTAGGCGTTGACGAACGAAACATGGAAAAACTTATCCTGAAACAATTAGGGATTTGGTTTGGACTTCCGGTTTTTGCGGCAATCACGGTATCCTCTATTGTAATTTCCTATTTTATCCAAACCATATCGGCAGAAATTAAAGCCTATATTGGATTTACCTCATTACTGGCACAAATCGGCATGACCGCGGGAATTTTAACCGTATAATTCATCTGCTATTTTCTAAGCACATGGCTTCTGTTCCGGCGTTCCGTTTAATGTTCCTGCCATTTGCCACAACAGAAGCAAATGAGTGGAAAATTTTCCGCTCATTTGTTTCTGTTGAACAGCCTGTCACAATGCTTCAATTCCAAAAAAATCCAAAAAATCTAAAAAGTCCAAA
>CANTGP010000246.1 GCA_947653315.1 uncultured Lachnospiraceae bacterium | reverse complement strand
CCATTATGGTACCCCGTTCCCTTATGAGCAGTATGCAGGGAAAGGATAATATCGAAGCCATTGCGGACATGAACAACCTGACCAACTTAAATACCATTCATATTGAAGTGCGGGCAGTCCGCAATAACGATAAGGTGGACAGTTTTGAAGTCAGCAATGATACGTTAAAGCTGAACATTGAGGATAAGAAGAATATATCCTTACCGCTGATTCCCAATACTTCCGGCAGCTTACAGGACGGCTATATCGTCGGGAACGTAACTACGGACCAGAACTTGGTGCGGATATCCGGACCGGAGTCGGTGGTGTCGAGGATTAAGACGGCGGAAGTAAACGTAAGCGTAACCGGATTTACCAGCGATATCGGTACCAATGCGGAAATTAAACTGTACGATGCCAAAGGGCAGGAAGTTTCCAAGGAAAAACTGACGCTGAACATCAATAATGTGGGTGTTAAGGTGGAAATCCTTGCCACGAAATCCGTACCGTTCCGCTTTACGGCCTCCGGGGTGCCGGCAGCGGGATACCGTGCGACCGGGATGGTTACGGCTTCTCCTGATTCGGTTCTTTTGGCAGGAAAGGCAAACATCCTGAATAACCTGTCCGTAATAGATATCCCGGATACGGAAATCGATATTACCGGGGCAAGGGAAAATGTGGTCACGGTCATTGATGTGGATAAGTATATACCGGCAAGCGTGAATCCTGCGGACGGGGAATTTGACGGTAAGGTAACGGTAACGGTTGCCATCGAACAGGAAACCGTAAGGACGGTGAGGATTTCCGAACAGGATATTGCAGTGGAGAACCTGCCGGAAGGATACCGGGCGGAAGTGACGACTTACGAGGAGGAGTTCTCCGTGCAGATACGCGGACTGGCGGCGGATGTCAATGCAGTGGATGCGAGCCAAATTCGTCCGGTGGTTGATATCGAAAAGCTGATAGAAACGGGTGCACTGGAGGAAGTGGAGGAAGGTTATTATGACGTGAAGCTGGCCCTTGAGCTGCCGGAAGGTGTGGAGATGCGCGACAGCGTTACGGTACGGCTGAATATCGAAAAGACCGACACGGAATAGGGTATGGCAGAAAGAAGATATGGAAAAACCGGAAAGGAGCATAAAGATTATTATGGGCAGATTGTTTGGTACGGATGGTGTAAGGGGAGTGGCAAATGAAGAACTGACACCGCTTTTGGCGATGCAGCTTGGTCAGGCGGGCGCATATGTACTCACAAAGGAAAAGGAACATAAACCCACCATTATGGTAGGATGCGATACCCGTATTTCGGGAGATATGCTGGCAAACGCATTGATGGCGGGTGCCTGCTCCGTCGGGGCGAACTGTGTATATGTGGGTGTGCTTCCCACACCCGCAATCGCGTACCTGACGAGGAAGTATAAAGTGGATGCGGGCGTTGTGATATCGGCATCCCATAATCCGGTGGAATTTAACGGCATCAAGTTTTTTGACGGGGACGGGTATAAACTTCCCGACTCGCTGGAAGACGAGATTGAGGCATTGATTAAAAGCGGCATGAAGGATGTGAAATTTCCGGTGGGGGCGAGCGTGGGAAAAGTGAAATACCGCACCGATGCCAGGGAGGAATACATCAACCATTCCATGAAGGCGGTCAATGTGAACTTGCGGGGATTAAAGATTGTGGTGGACTGTGCGGAAGGCGCCTCTTACTACACGTCCATCGAAGCGTTGAAAGAGCTGGGCGGCGAAATCGTGGCAATCCATAACAGCCCGGACGGAACGAACATCAATGCCAACTGCGGCTCCACCCACATGCAGGAGCTCCAGGCGCGGGTAGTGTATGAAAAAGCACAGATTGGGCTTGCGTTTGACGGCGATGCCGACAGGCTGCTTGCCGTGGACGAATTAGGCAATATCGTGGACGGCGACCAGATTATGGCAATTGTCGGAAACCATATGAAGAACCAGGGAAAACTGAAGAAAAACATCATTGTGGCAACGGTGATGAGTAATCTCGGATTCTTCCTGATGGGAGAAAAGAACGGGATAAAAATCGAGCAGACGAAAGTTGGCGACCGTTATGTATTGGAAAGGATGAAGGAAATCGGTGCGAGCCTTGGCGGGGAGCAGTCCGGTCATATCATTTTCTTGGATGAAAATACCACAGGCGACGGATTGTTGAGCGCCCTGCACTTGTTGCAGGTTATCGTGGAGACGGGGCAGCCGTTGTCGGAACTTTCCAAGGTGATGGAAGTACTGCCGCAGGCATTGGTGAATGCCAAGGTACCCAGCCATAAGAAGGAAAAATATATGGATTATCCGGAAATTGCCGATGCGATTGGGGAACTGAACCGGAAGTTCGCCGGGGAAGGAAGGGTATTAATCCGTCCTTCGGGAACGGAACCGCTGGTGCGTGTCATGATTGAGGGGAAGGATAAAAAGCAGATTGACGAAGAAGCCGGGAAATTGGCGGAGCTAATCCAGAATATTATGCTTTAGGCTTCACAAGCCATGCAAAAGGTGGTATAGTAAATATTAGGAAACATATGCGTAAGATAACGGGCATATTGAGTTGGAGGAAAAAAGGGTATGGTAAGCCAAAAGGTAGTTATTAAGAATCCCACGGGGTTGCATCTAAGGCCGGCAGGCATCCTATGTAAAGAAGCCATGCAATTTAAATCATTAATAACGTTTACATTCAGGGAGAATACGGCAAATGCAAAAAGCGTGCTAAGCGTACTGGGTGCATGTGTAAAATGCGGCGATGAAGTGGAATTCGTATGTGAGGGTGAAGACGAGGAAGAAGCGTTGAAAGCCTTGGTTCAGGCGATTGAAAGCGGACTTGGGGAATGACGGTAAGCGGCAGCTTTACAATACGGTACCTTGCAAGGTGATGTAGTTCAGACAATAAGCCGGCTCTCATGAGCCGGTTTTTGTATGCACAGCCCCGTGCAGAGGAAGATGCCGCCAAGGCGGCGCACGGGGCGCGCGGCGAGTAGGGGAGAAAACCCTTCCCCTACTCGATTGCACACGGGTACCGGACGCTATGGTAAAAGGAAAGCGGATACTTGCCGCGTTTTATGAAAAAACGAAAATAAGGACAGAAGTGGAGGAAAAAGGCATGTTAAATTATGGCAGGTACCGGAGAAATCCGGTATTGGATTATCCGGAAAGAGAATGGCCAAACAGGGAAATCGAAAAAGCGCCGGTATGGTGCAGCGTGGATTTAAGGGACGGGAACCAGGCGCTAATTGATCCCATGGTAGTGGACGAGAAGATTGAGATGTTCCAGTATTTAATCAAACTCGGATTTAAGGAAATCGAGATCGGGTTTCCGGCTGCCAGTCAGATTGAGTTCGATTTCCTGCGCCAATTGGTGGACCGTAAGATGATTCCCGATGACGTGAAGGTACAAGTGCTGACACAGTGCAGGGAAGAATTAATTGAAAAGACGTTTGAGTCCATTGAAGGCTGTAAGCAGGCAATCGTCCATATTTATAATTCCACTTCCACACTGCAGCGGGACGTGGTATTCGGCATGAACCGTGAGGAGATTATTAACATTGCGGTACAGGGGACAAAGATGGTAAAGGAAAGGGCGGAAAAGTTCCCCGGAAAGATTATTTTGGAATATTCCCCGGAGAGTTTCACCGGAACCGAAATGGACTTTGCGCTGGAAATCTGCACTGCCGTGCAGGAGACATGGGGAGCCACGAAGGAAAACCCGATTATCATTAACCTGCCTTCTACCGTAGAAATGACCACGCCCAACGTGTATGCGGACCAAATCGAATGGATGAACAGGCATTTTAAGAACAGGGAGAGCATTATTTTGAGCGTACATCCCCACAATGACCGGGGAACCGGTGTGGCAAGTGCGGAACAGGCTATGCTTGCCGGTGCGGAACGTGTGGAAGGGACTTTGTTCGGCAACGGCGAGCGGACCGGGAACGTGGATGTGCTGAACATCGCTTATAACATGTTTTCCCAGGGCATTAACCCGGAACTGAATATTGAAAAAGTCAATGAAATTATAGAGATATACGAAAGATGCTGTAAAATACCGATTCACCCCAGACATCCTTATGCGGGTAAGCTGGTGTTTACCGCTTTTTCCGGTTCCCATCAGGATGCCATCAATAAGGGAGTGAAGGCAATGCGGGAAAGGCAGAGCGAAGTATGGCAGGTTCCTTACCTCCCGATTGATCCCGCGGATATCGGAAGGGAATACGAACCCATTGTGCGTATTAATTCCCAGTCCGGCAAAGGCGGCGTGGCATTTGTCATGGATACTTATTTCGGCTTTAAGCTGCCCAAGAGTATGCACCGGGAATTTGCCAATGTAATCCAAAAGATTTCGGAGAAACAGGGGGAAGTATCCCCGGACCAGATTATGGAACAGTTCCGTATGGAATATTTGGAGCGCAAGGAGCCGCTTCACTTCAAGAAATTGCGTGTGGATGATTTGAGCGATGAAATTACTTCCGAATTTGACACGAAAGTTACCGTGCTTTACACGGACCACGGAGTGGATATGCGTTTTGAGGCAGTAGGGAACGGACCCATCGATGCGGTGAAACGCGGTCTGCAGGAGAAGCTGGGCGAGGAAATGAAGATTCTCGACTATGAAGAACATGCGTTGCAGAGCGGCTCCAATTCGCAGGCGGCAGCCTACATCCACCTGCTGGATGTGGATACCGGAAGCGTGACTTACGGTGTCGGCGTAAGCTCCAATATTACCAGGGCTTCCGTAAGGGCAATTTTCTCTGCAATGAACCGGTTGGGGATTGGCGGCAGGCAATAAAGGATCATGGATGACGGATAAAGGAAACCAAAAAAGAAAGTCAGATAAAAAATCCAAATAAGAAAATCAGATAAGAAAATGCCGCGTGAAATTGCTCACGCGGCATTTTTTCATTCGCAGATTCTTGCGGTTGATTACCGGAAAATATTCTTATTTTTTGGAAGATGATTTATAAGTCGTTCCATCCACATTAAAGGTCGAGCCCTGCTTTACAATACAGATCATGGTCTTTCCGGTATTAACTTCCACTTCGTTTCCGTCATCATCATAATACTTGGTAGGTTCGTAGTCGGAAGTCTTTTTCCAAGTTACATGGATACCTTTTCCGTTGGTAGTGGCAATCCCCGCCAGCAGGCCGAACTGCTTCTGGTTGTTATACAGTGCA
>CANTGP010000245.1 GCA_947653315.1 uncultured Lachnospiraceae bacterium | reverse complement strand
TCAAAATCTGTTGTGGGCAACCACGTATGGGTTCAAGTCCCATCGCCGGCAGTATTGAAAGACGTTGAAACATCAGTAGTTATGATGGTTTCAGCGTTTTTTATGCACACGGGCACCCCGAGGAAGATGCCAGCAAAGCTGACGGGTGCCCGGCACACGAGTAGGGGAAATGCTTTTCCCCTACTCGATTGTTTTAAACGCAAGAAAGGAGAGTGGTATATTGGATACAGCGGAAAGAGAAAAGAGACTAAATGTAAAAGAGACTAAATGTAAAAGAGTGTAAAGTTGCATGTGATTATATAAGTTTTTGAAAATAATGAAATAGATGGAACCATTTTTAAAGGGAAAATATGATGAAGGTGCTGATGCCTTCAGAATATTACGAAGGAAAAGGAAAACAAATCATGCTTCAAAAACGATGGAAATTATGTATTGCAGCCGTAATGTTCCTGTTATACGGATGTACCCGAAAAGTATACGGCGCCCAGCCGTTTGACGGCGGCGCCCGGCAGGAGACGGAAGAAACGTTTCCTGAAATTACGGTAATCGATACGCTGCCTGCCGTGGATGAAACCGTTCCGCGGGAGTTGGTGCCGCTGCCTTCTTCGGAAATCATCAATATTTTGGATCCGGTGGAAGAATGGCATCCTGTCAGGCAGGAAGACGGGACGGTTTCTTATGGGAAACGCACGGTCACCCATGTGATTTGCCATGACCATGATGTCTGTTTTATCATACCTGACGGAGGGCGGACCGGGTTTATGGGCTCCGGCGTCCGTGTGGAGTATATCGGCGAAAGGGAACACGAAGTGCTCAGGGAACTGGATGAAAAAAATGTCGTCGGGGAGGACTGCAAGGAATTTAACGAGGGGATGGCTAAAACAAGGCAGTTGATTGCGGACGGTTTTTTGCAGGATGCGTTTACCGAATATCTGTCGGATTTCCCGGAACTCGGGCTGGAGGATAAGAAGCTGACACTGGAACTGTTCTGTGCAGAGCGCACGGACCGTATGGATGATTTGACCAGTTGGTGGGAGCTTGATTATCGGTTGTTTGTGGAGCTGGCAGACGGCGGCAGGCAAGCGATTGCCACCATGGACGTAACAAGGGTATTTTTGGCACAGGGGATGGAAAATACATGGCATGACGCTCAGTACCGGATTTGGGGGTACCCCAATCTTATGTGGGAGCTTTTGGAACAGCCGGAAGAAGACATGGGCGAGACCATGATTACCGTGCTGCCTGAGGGGACTTTTACGGACGAAGCGTCAATTTACGGGTATATGGAGCAGCTTGCTAAGGAGATGCAGATTGTATGGGAGTGCTCAAGGGAAAGCAGCGTATGGTATGATTATTTGGTTTTTAAAGGGGAAGGCGGAGGATATCAGTACCATATGGCTGTGCCTGTCATAAACGGGGATGCGGGGATCTGGCTCATACAGGCAAAGATTAAAACCGGAGCCGAACATCCCGAAGCATGCCTGGATGCATTGGCGGTTTTTATGGAAACCTTTCACGCGAATCCGTATTGCTATCATGTAAAAAAGGGGGATACGCTTTCGGATATTGCCCGGATTTATTTGGGCAGCGACGGCCGATATCCTCTGCTGGCAGAAGTCAATGGGCTTGCGGACCCGGACCGGATTTTGGCCGGGCAGTGGATTGAGATTCCGTCTCCATTTGGAAAGACGGATTAGAGCGTGTTTGAAAATCGGGATATCAGGAATGGATTTTCAAAGACGGATTAGGACATGTCTGAAAGTTGGCAGGAAAGGAAGCGGGGGTATGGGAGAAATGGTAAAACCAGCAAAATCAGTAAAATCGGTAAAATATTATGATATTGGGTTAAACCTTTTTTGCAGGCAGTTCCCGGAACCGGAATTAGTCATCCGGGAGGCGGGGGAGGCCGGTGTCTGCTGTATCCTGACCGGAACGGACGGGAAAGAGAACGGGCAAATCCATGAATTCGTGAAAAACCACCATGCATACGGTACGGCAGGGATACATCCCCATAATGCGGACCGCGCCGTACAGGAAGATTTTAACCGGATGGAGCGGATTCTTACGGGAAACGGGAAAATGGTTGCCGTGGGGGAATGCGGGCTGGATTATGACCGGATGTTTTCAACGAAAGAAAACCAAATCCGGTGCCTGGAAAAGCAGATTGTCCTTGCGGAGAAACTGGATATGCCGTTATTTCTCCATGAACGCAGCGCAGCCGATGATTTTGTAAAAAGGTTTAAAAAGCACCCGGATATCTGCCGTAAATCCGTGGTACATTGTTTTACGGGAAACAAAAAAACGCTGGACCGGTATCTTTCCATGGGATTTTCCATCGGTATTACGGGATGGATTTGTGACGACCGCAGGGCAAAAGAACTGCGGGAAGCCGTGGCCATGATTCCGCTGGACCGGATTTTGGTGGAAACGGATGCCCCTTATTTAACCCCCAGGAATGTTCCGGGACTTGGACGGACAAACGTTCCCCAAAATATCCGGTATGTCATACGCGATTTGGCAAAATACATGAAAGTATCCGAAGATACCTTAACGGAACATGCAAGGGAAAATACCGAAAGGATATTCCGGCTGCCCCAAAATCCGGAATGAGCGGGAAGCGTGCTCCGTTACTGTGCCAAAATGCCCGCGATTTTTTCAATCATTTCATCTTCCCTGAGCCGGAACTTGATTTCCACCCTTCTGGAAGCCGCCATGTCGATTTCCTGTGAATTTTCCTCATAAACAGGGTTGCTGTATGAACGGCCGTTGACGGTCATGAGCTGTCTGAGCTGTTCGATTTTCTCCTCGCTTAGACCGTTTTTGGAGTCCTGGCAGAAGTTTGCCACCGCATTGGCGCGGTTATAGGAAAGCTCCATGTTGCTTTGGTAGCCGCCGTCCGTATCGGTATGTCCTTCGATGATGATTTCCGCGATGTAAGGGCGGTAGGTATCCTGTAACAGCACGTCCAAATACAGGGGAATGATTTCCTGCAGCGTATCCTTGCTTTCCGGCGTCAGCTTGGCGCTGTTGTAGCGGAACAGCACGTCGGAGGAAAACGTGATGGAGCCGGTCTGCGGGTCCACTTTCATCGTGGAATTGCTGAAAGTGCTCTGCAGCGCGCCGATGATGTCCGTGCGGATGCCGACGATGTCCTGCAGTTCGCTTTTGGTGGCGGCAAGCTCAGCCCTTGCGCTGTCGATTTCCGCATAGGCGTTGGCGAGTTCCGCCTCGGTCATTTCCGAATAAGCATAGGCTTCTTTCAACTGGTTTAAGGAATCTTCCAGTTCTTGGTTGGAAAGGGCGATTTCCTCCCGGTATTTGTCCAAATCTTCCTTGGCGGAGTTTAATTCGATGCGCGTCTGCTCCAAATCCGAGGTTTTCTGTTTATAAATGGAAAGCGTAATGGCAATCATCAGCACGAAAATCAGAAGCAGCGCCGCCATCATGTCCGAATAGGACTGCCAAAAGCTGTGTTCCTGAAAGGCTTCCCTGTTTTTACGATTCTTTTTCATATAAATCCCTCATTTGGTTAAACGTATATAACTGGTTGCTGATATCTTCGTTTAAGGTGTCGCAGGCGCGGGAAAGCATTTCCTGCTGGTTCTTTAGTTCCTTGGAAAACCGTTCCTGGCGCGTCATGGTATGGTCTAAGGTTTCCATCAGTCCGCGGCTTGCTTCCAACAGCTCCCTTGTGGTATTTTCCATGCTTTGGTAGTTGCGGGAATAAACGGCCTGTGCGTCGCAGGCTTCGTTTAAGGATTTTCCCAGCTTTTCAAAATCGGAACCCATGGTGTCGGAAAGCTGGCGCACAAATTCCTTCAGGATGCGTTCCATTCCGGCGCTTTGTTCCGCGGCGGTGCCTTTTAACAGGTCCAGGATGGATTTCATGGAATTTGCCATGTTTGCCTGGTATACCAGCATCGCTTTGGTATTATCATCGGAATTGGCTCCGGTGGAAGGCATGACGCATTCGCGGTAGCAGGAATGGAATTCCGATAACTCCCGGTAGGAATAAGCCATAATGCTCCGGTATACGAAATTAAATACCAGTGAAAAGAAGATACCGTATACGGAAGTATGGAATGCCACTTTCATGCCGTCCAAAAGGGGGCCTACATTATCGGAGATGGTGAAAATGTCATTGCCGGAAAAAGCGCCAAGACCTAACGACAGCCCGACGAAGGTGCCGAGGATGCCAAGTCCGGTCATGGTTCCCGAAATATTGGAATTAAAGTGGGAGGAGCCGATTTGGTCCAATAAATCCTCGTTGATGTATTCCTCCAGGTCACAGGTGCCGGACAGACCGCGCTTGGTGGTATAGCCCCTCATGCGTTTCTGGTAGCGGACAAAGGCATCGTCCAAATCCGGGTGCCCGAATACGTTTTTCTTGTCACGGTATTCGCCCCAAAGGTTTTTGCCGGTTTCCTGGTACCGTTTGTAAATGGAATAAGAGGTATCGGAAAGGGCGTCCACGCAGCGCGCCAGTTTCGTGAAGCTGACGGCGGAAATGAGAAACAGGACTCCGATGACGAGCAGGCATCCCACATTAATGAAAAGGTTGGCATAGGAGGTAATTTCCCCGGAAAAAACGCCGTTTAAATGAAGGATGAAACCGAGAACCAGGAAATAAAATAGAAATAAGATAAAGTATATTTTGTTTTTCATATGATTCCTCCTTGGTATTTTCTCCACCATATCACATGTGGGAGGGTATCACAAGGGATTGGGGGAAATCTTAATCAAAAATTAGGAATTGGCGGCGCCCGTTTTGGTTGTGTGATGCGGGAGAACGGGCTATAATAATGGGCGTAGGAACCAATGGGGAGGAGAAACCAACAGGGAGGAAAAGAAGCATGGGTAAATTGTTACTTCTTGAAGATGATTTAAGCCTGGTAAACGGACTTTCCTTTGCCTTTAAAAAGCAGGGATTTGAACTGGAGGTTGCCAGGACATTAAAAGAAGCGGATGGGTTATGGGAAGCGGATAAGTATGAGTTACTGGTTTTGGATGTATCGCTGCCCGACGGAACCGGTTTTGAATTCTGCAAAAAAGTCAGGCAGGCTTCCAGTAAAGTACCGATTATCTTCCTGACGGCTTCCGATGAAGAAATCAACATCATTATGGGGCTGGATATCGGAGGTGATGATTATATCACAAAGCCGTTTAAGTTAG
>CANTGP010000244.1 GCA_947653315.1 uncultured Lachnospiraceae bacterium | reverse complement strand
TCCAAGCTCGTAATCCGTCGTCTGGTACACATAGTAATTCAACCAGTTCGTATACAGGTTATTGCTATGGGAACGCCACTGGAGCCTTGGGCGCTGTGCCGGGTCATCGTCAGGATAATAGTTTTTCGGCACTTCAATGTCCAACCCCTTTTCCTTATCCCTCACATATTCGTTGTGCAGCGTCATCCGGTCGTATTCGGGATGCCCCATGACAAAAATCTGCCTTCCTTCCCCTGCCATGCATAACAATACGCCTGCCTCCTCAGATTCCGCCAATACTGTAAGCTCCTTACATCCGTGGATGGCATGTGCCGGAACGGCGGTATGGCGGCTGTGGGGAATCAGGAAATCGTCGTCAAAGCCCCTGACCAACGGAATTTTCCGGTTCATCACCCGGTGCTCGTACACACCGAACACTTTCTTCGGTAAAAGTACTTTATCCAGTCCGAAATGGTAATAAAGCCCTGCCTGCGCACCCCAGCAGATATGAAGGGTGGACGTCACATTCTGTTTGGACCACTCCATGATTTCGCAAAGTTCCTCCCAATAATCCACTTCCTCAAAAGGAATCTGCTCCACCGGCGCGCCGGTAATCATCAGCCCGTCATACTTCCTTCCCTTTAACTCGTCAAACGTATTGTAAAATTTATTCAAATGGTTCATGGAGGTATTCAGGGAACGGTGGCTGTTCATCTTCATGAAGGTCACGTCCACCTGCAGCGGCGTGTTGGACATTGCCCGCAAAAGCTGCAGTTCCGTATCCTGCTTCACGGGCATCAGGTTCAGGATACAGATTTGAAGCGGACGGATATCCTGGTGGAGCGCACGGTTCTCGTCCATGACAAATATATTTTCATTCTCCAGTATGCTTTTCGCCGGCAAATCGTTCTGTGTTTTAATCGGCATCGTTTTCTCCTCCTAAGTACTGTTCCATAAACTGTTCCTCGGTCAGAATCGGAACCTCCAGTTCTTTCGCTTTTTTATTCTTTGAGGAAGCGGACGTGCTGTCGTTGTTAATCAGGCAGACGGTCTTGGACGTCACGCTGCCCGTTACCTTTCCGCCTTTTCTTTCAATGGCTTCCTTTAAATCCTTCCGGCTGGCAAAATGGTTCAGGCTGCCTGTTACCACAAATACCATACCCGCCAGGCTTGCATCCCCTTCCGCAAAGTCTTCCTGCTCCACCGTAACCTCCGCCAAAAGATGCTGCAGCCGTTCCCGGTTTCCCTCATCCTTAAAATACTCGCAAAAACCGGTGGCAATAACTTCCCCCACACCGTCAATCAATCCCAGTTCTTCCGCATCCGCCGCCATCATCACCTGCAAATCGTTGCCAAAATGGCGGCATATCATTTTCGCATTGGCAAGCCCGATATTTTCAATGCCAAGACCGTAAACCAACCGCGGGAGCGTGACGGACCGCGCCGTTTCAATACTGTTTATCAGATTCGCGTAAGATTTTTCCCCGAACCCTTCCATTCGGACAATTTCATCCTTAAAACGCTCCAAACGGAAAATATCCGCATACTCATGGATATAGCCTTTGGCAATAAATTTTTCCAGCGTCGCTTCCGAGAGCCCGTCAATGTTCATGGCATCCCGGCTGACAAAAAGCGTAAAGGATTTAATTTTCTTTGCTTCACAGGCGGGATTGGTACAGTACAAGGACTGTACTTCATTCACTTGACGAATCTCCGTCACGCCGCCGCATACCGGACAGGTATCCGGGATTTCCACGCTGCCGCTTCCCGTCAGGTTCTCCGCAATCTGGGGAATAATCATGTTCGCCTTATATACCGTTATCCGGTCGCCGACTCCCAATTTTAACCCCTTTAGGATACTGATATTGTGCACGGATGCACGGCTGACCGTGGTTCCCTCCAGCTCCACCGGTTCAAAAATTGCCACCGGATTAATGAGTCCCGTGCGGCTGGGACTCCATTCGATTTCCTTTAACACCGTTTCCCGTACCTCATCCGCCCATTTAAATGCGATGGAATCCCTTGGGAACTTCGCCGTTGTGCCCAAAGACTGCCCATAAGAGATGCCGTCAAAGACAAGCACCAGCCCGTCGGAAGGAATGTCATACTGCTCCACCCTGCGCTCAAAATCTTCCACGGCCCCGATTACCGTATCCTTATCCACCTTCCGGTATTCCACCGTCTCAAACCCCTGCCCCTGCAGAAAACGGAACTGTTCTTCCCGCGAATCATGGAAATCCACCCCTTCCGCCTTCACCAGTGAAAAAGCGTAGAATTTTACATTCCTCTTTGCCGTGATTTCGTTATTCAACTGCCGGACCGACCCGCTGCAAAGATTCCTCGGATTTTTATAACGTGCTTCCGCATCTTCGATTCCGTCATTGATTTTGGCAAAATCGGAATAAGTAATCACCGCCTCCCCGCGTAAAACCAATTCCCCCTGGTACGGAATGGAAAGCGGAATGTTGCGGAAGGTTTTTGCATTGTTTGTCACCACTTCCCCCACTTCCCCGTTCCCCCTCGTCACCGCTTTTGCAAGTTTTCCTTCAAAATAAGTCAGGACAATGGTCAGTCCGTCCAGTTTCCAGCTTAAAAGTGCCGGTTCATCCTGCAGCCAATCCCGCAATTCCTCCCTGTCCTTTGTTTTACCCAAGGACAGCATTGCCCTCTCATGCCGTTCCTTTGGCAGCTCCTCCACTGCCTCGTACCCGACTTTTACGGTTGGGCTGTCCGACAGCACCATCCCCGTTTCTTTCTCCAGCGCTTCCAGTTCATCATATAGTTTATCGTATTCGAAATTATCCATGATTTCCCTGTCCTCGGCATAATATGCTTTGGACGCCCGGTTTAATAATTCCGTTAATTCCTTAATCCGCTCTTTTTTCCCGTCCTGACTGTTTTTGTTTCCCATTTCCCTGCTTCCTTTATTTGTTTTATTTCATTATTTCTTTTATTTCCTGTATTTCCTGTTTTGAACCGCCCTGCCTTTTTCGCTTCCGTCTTCCAAACCGTCCATTCCGGCCTGACGGTATAACTGCCTTAATTCTTCCCCTTCCAGCATCCGGTATTCCCCCGGTTTTAAATTCACCAAATTGACGTTCATGACCCGTACCCTTTTCAATGCCCTGACACGGTAGCCGAAATGTTCCACCATCCGGCGTATCTGCCTGTTGACCCCTTGCGTTAAAACAATACGGAAGGTAAATTTCCCGTTTTTCTTTACTTCACATTTTCTAGTGGTAATATCCAATTCCTTTAAATAAACGCCGTCCGCCATTCCACGGATAAATTCCTCCGTTACTTCCTTATCCACTTTTACCACATATTCCTTTTCATGACGGTTTGCCCCGCGCATCATGGAATCGATCAATGCCCCGTCATTGGTCATCATCAGGAGACCTTCCGAATCTTTGTCCAGCCGTCCCGCATAGGTCAGACGGACGGGGTATTTTAGTTCGTCGCTGATCTTCCGCTCCGCATACCTGTCCCTTTCCGTACAGACCACCCCCGGCGGTTTATAATAGGCGAGCACCACTTTTTCATCCTTCCCCGCCACCGCTTTTCCGTCAACGGCGATTTCCTCCCTGCCGCTTACTTTTATCCCCGTTGATGCGGGTATCCCGTCCACGGTGACACGGCCTTCCTGAATCAGTCTGTCGGCATCCCTTCTGGAGCAAATGCCGCAGGCGGCAAGATATTTATTTAGGCGTTCTGTTTTTTCTTTCATTATTATTCCATTCCGTTCTTATTCCAATTTTATTCCGTTTTTGTTCCGTTTTTATTCCTTTTTCCGTTTTTATTCCGTACCATGAGATTTTCCGTAAGGAAAAAAATACCATCCGCAGCCTTCCGGTACTGCCCCTTCCGGCTGCAAATGGTATCTTCGTCTTAAATTTATCTATACCCTTTGGTCCGTAACCTTTAGTTCAGGGCATCCACCAATTTCTGAACTGCTGCAAGCGCTTCGTCAGGAAGTTTGTCATAGCCTTCTTTCTTCTCGGCAAAACCTTTCACTGCATCCACACGGTTCTGCATTGCATTCTTCAAAGCGTCTTTGTAAGAAGCGTCGTTCAGGTCCGGTCTGAAATCAGCCGTCTTGCCGTCCCAATCATACATAATCTCGATATCGTCGAAGTTGCCCCATTTCTCGAAGTTTGCTTTTCCTTCCACGATGGTCTCAAGAATACCAAGCGTATCGGCAGGTTTTACCTTTGTTCCCATAAAGTCGCCGGTATTTACGATATAGCAGTCTACGTTCTTCTCCTCTACCAGTTTCTTGAACTTCTCATAGTCATTCACCAACGGATAGGTCCTGAACGGGTTTGCGTAAGGAACGATACGGAGTGCGTTCAAATCCGTTCCTGCTGCCACACGTTCTGCCGTGGAAGTCTTGGTAGCCAGCGTAGCGCCCATAACGGAAGCCAAAGCCGCGCCTTTCAGTTTTACTACCGGAGGGATGGTAGGGTCTTTCATAATCCAGAAAATGGCATTTACGGGAGCGTCAATCTTATCCACGCGGTTCGGGGACCACAGTTTGGATTTAATGGCACGTCCGTTACCGTTCCTGATATCTTCCGTTACCAACTGAATCTTGCCTTCGCTGTCAAGCGTGCAGGAGCAGTTCTGTGCGGATAACAGGTATTCATTGTCGGCGCATCCGGTAGGATAATCCGCCGTCTTGTCAAAATAGGTCGGCTCCAATGCGATGGATGCACAGGTATCCGTATTGATAATGAACGCATCGTCATGGAGAACCTTGATTTCGTATTTTCCGCCGTGTTTTGCATGGGTCAGGGTGGACTTACCGGAGCCCGACAGACCGTATACGGAAGCAACGTATTTCTTTCCGTCAGGAAGTAAATATTCTTTCTGTCCGCCGTGGCAGGAAGCGTAGCCGTTCCTGTTTGCCAATGCCCAAGCCATGGTCAGCGTACCTTTCTTGTGCTCGCCGAAATACCTCATGCCGAGGATTGCCGCACAGTTTTGGTTGGTATCGAAGTAGCACAGCGTAAGAGGATCACTCAGGCAGCTATAATCCACGTCCGGTCTGTTTCCGGGTACCCACTGGGGATCGGAGAAGATATAAATATCAGGCTCATTCCCGTCCGCAATCGGTTTGGAATTTTTGTACATTTTCACATACTCATCAGACATATAAGTTTTTACAGTTCTTACAGATTTATTAATCTGTATTGATATTTCTTCT
>CANTGP010000243.1 GCA_947653315.1 uncultured Lachnospiraceae bacterium | reverse complement strand
CCAATGCCGCCATACAATCCTCATCCACTTTCAGTTCCAAAATGATCGCCGGTTTCCCGGAATCCAATGCCAGCGTGGCTTCCGGCAAATCTGCCTTAAGTCCCTCCACCACGGCATTCATGTAATCGCGGTACCCGTTGCAGACATCAGGCATCCTGCTCATATCCGCAAAAACCACGTTATAACGGTTCCTGTGTTTCCCATAATCCACGGTCCGCGCAATTTCCAGTCCGTCAAACAGACCGGCGCTGTCCGTCCCCTTCGTATAATAGGCGCCCAGCATATACGCGTTCATGGATTTGCCAAACCTTCTCGGACGGGTAATGCAAAGATATTTATTCCCTGTCCGTATCTTACCGGACACCTTATCAATCAGCAGGCTTTTATCCACAAAAATTTCACTGTTTACCGCATCCCGGAAAAGGAAATACGGTCCGTTTGTATTCAGGTAATTCATGCTTTTCCCCCCTGTGCCATTTTACGGAACATACTGCGTAACACCAATACCGCTGCCGCCGCCAAAATCACTTCCGTAACCGCCTGCGCATAGGCAAGCCCGTAAAGCGGAAACAGCATGTTTAAGATAACCAGGGCCGGTATTTCCATGATAATTTTACGCAGGATGGCGAAAAAGAATGCCTTCTTTCCCATTCCCACTGCCTGGAACACCCCTACCGCCAGAAAGTCCATACACAAAAACGGCAGCCCCAGACACATCCCGCGCAGGAAAGCGGTTCCGTACCCGACAATGCTTTCGTTTTGGATAAACAGACGCATCCAAAATCCCGCCCCCGTATAAAAACAGGCGGAAATTAACACCAAAAACGAAATAGTGCTCTTTCCGGAAAACACAATGGTCTGTTTCATCCGTTTCCCGTTTCCCGACGCATAATTATAACTGATTAACGGCATCACCCCCTGGGTAAAACCGAAAGCCACATTCATCGGCACCATGTTTAGCTTCTGCGCAATTCCCATCGCCGCCACCGCATCCGCACCGAATGCGGACGTGAAATTGTTCAGTACCGTCATCCCCGTCACGTTTAACAGGTTTTGAATCGCTGCGGGAATCCCCACGCCGCAGATTCCCATAACCACCTCTTTGCGGAACCGGAACAGTTTCGGATGGATGCATACATACGTATTCTTCCTTTTCACAAACAACAGGACAAAGAAATACACGCATGCCGCACAGTTTGACAAAAACGTGGCAAGCCCTGCCCCTGCGGCCCCCATATCCAATCCCTGCGGTAAAATAAAAAGCGGGTCCAACAGGATATTCAGCACACAGCCGCTCATCGTTCCGATGCTGGCATGGAGCGTGCTCCCCTCGGAGCGCACCATGTACGCCATTACCACATTAAGGATTGCCGGCATGGCGCCGAATAAAACCGTCCACTTTAAGTATTCCCCCGTCGCCGCATACGTCTGCGCATCCGTTCCCAAAAGCACCAGCAGCGGATTCTTAAAAACCGTGCAGAGCAGGGAAAACAGGAAACTGCCAAAGACCGTACAGTAAAAACCGAAGACCGAAACCCTGCGCACCGTATCATAATCCTTCGCCCCAAGCGCACGGCTCATCATACTGGAGCTTCCCACCCCGAACAGGTTGTTGATGGCATTAAATGCCAATAAAACCGGCGCCGCCAGCGTCACCGCCGCATTCTGCACCGGATTGTTTAACATGCCCACAAAATAAGTATCCGCCAGGTTATATATCACCATGACCAGCGAACTGATTACCGTAGGCACCGCCATGGACATGACCGCTTTCGGTATGGATGCCTCCTCAAACAAATACAGCTTCTTCTTATCTTCCAATTCCTTCCACACTCCTCGCCATGATAATCCGTTTCCGTTGCATGCCCTTCCGCCGGTTTTGGGAAAAATTTCCCACCATCCGCAAGCACACCCTCTGCAGACAATGGGGGATTCCTACGGAAGAAGTCCGTGCAAACGCAGGTAAATCCCCACGGGGAACAGACAGCCCACATATTTCAATGCCGGAAGGTATGTGCCGGCATCCACAAATACCGGGCAGACCAAAAGCTGCGCCACCGTAACCACCACCGCGCCCGACAGGAAAGCGCTGCCGTCCCGCAGGAATCCGCAGACTACGGTAATCCACGCAGCGCTTACCGCCAAAAACGGAAACAGGAACACCGTCTCCCATACCAAACCCATGCCTTTTCCCCCGTCCAAAACAAACAGCATCAGGATGCCCACTGCGGCCGGAAGGGTTCCCGCCGCCAAACAGCCGGTATATCCGTAAATATGGCGCTGCATCCCGGCAAGCGCTTTTTCCACGGCATACCCTCCCGCCTCAAATTTCCTCCCGTAAGCCAGAAACATAATCAGGAACAGGAAGATGCCAAACACCCCCTGCATAGGATAAACCTGCCCCCCGGATTCCCACACTCCGCGTTCCGCTGCCCCCGCTGCTTCACCGGTTCCGGACGGCTCCGTGGTTTCCCCGGCCTGCGCCGGTTCCAGTTCTTCCAATTCTTCCAATTCTTCCGTTTCCACACGGAATATCCGGTTTCCTTCCAGGAAGAAACGGTTTTGCTCCAAAAGCCGTTTCGTCCGTTCCGGCATGACATCCCCGTAAATTTCCGCTTCCCCGCGTTTTAAGATTCCTTCACTGCGGATTCCCAGCAATGCGGCATACAGGGTTTCCCGTGCCACTTCCCCTTTTACCGTCATGGGAGTACAGATATAGGTAATGGATTCCTCCAAATCCCCGCTTTCCATTTTCCCGTCAAAACCTTCCAAAAACAGAAAACCGCATTCCGCTTTGCCCGCAGTCACGTCCCGGTACAGTTCTTCTTCCTTGTCATAAATGCGAAAGGAAAATACGCCGTCCCCTTCTTCCAGTTCCCGTGCAATCCGTTCCGCGTAAACGTCCGCTCCGTAACAAATCCCCACCGTTACGTTCCTGCCGTCCGGCAGGGAAATACCAAAAACCACAAAAAGCAGCGCCGCCATTCCCAATACCTGAAGCCAATGGGACGGTTTCTTCCAATATGCCTTCAGCCAAAGCCTGTACCAAATTACGTATTTTTCCATAACGCCAACGCTCCTATTCCCGTTCCCGCCGCACAAATCCCCGCCATCCGCAGCATGTCCCCAAGATTTCCCGGATTCCCCGGATTCCCAAAAGCAACCGTCCCGAACAACAAATCCAGGCAATATCCGCTCCATACATGCAGCGGCATCCATTCCCCAAGTCTTTCCACCGCCTCCGGCAGATATGCCGCCGGAAGCAAAAGCCCTGACCCGATTACCATAATCAGGTTAAGCGCCAAAACCGCCGCCATCCCCTGCATACGGTTTCCCGCACACGCATATACTGCGTGGAAATAAGCAGCCATGGAAACACAGGGCAGCAGCAGCCCGCATGCGGTTCCCACATGCGGCCGGATAAACCCCAGCCCGGATACCGCGGATACCACGCAGCCTGCGGCATAAAACAGCAATCCCGCCGCCCAAAGCATACCCGCCATGACCGTCACTTTTGCCAGGGACATTTTCCACCTTCCCATCCCGTAAAGCGCCAGTTTCTTCGCAACCACCCTGCCCTGTCTTTGGTACAGGAAGCCGTAATTCAGCCCGCCCATCAGCAGCACCAAAAGCATCATGGCGCAAAAATAATACGGTACGGCATTCACCGTCCCCCAGGGGGAGCATACATTTTTCACAAAAATTCCGTCCCGCTTCATGACCTCGCCCATGTAAAGGAGCGCGATTTGGTTTCCGATCTGTTCCCTGCCCACCGGCGCGGCATATTGGTCCGCAATGCTTAAAGAAGCATATACCCCCGCTTCCGCCGTTTGGAGCAGGGACACACCGTCCGCCAAAAGTTCCCGGAACACTTCCACGGGAAGGGCCATATCTCCCCCGCCGGATGAAAAATAAATACGGGCAGGCGTATTGACCCCGCTGTCCACGTCTTCATAAAAATTCTCCGGCAAGTCTATGACTGCCTGCACTTCCCCCTCCTGCAGTTCCAAAAGCGCCGTTTCCCGGTCCGCGTACCGGAACCGGCAGACGCTTTTTACGCTGTCCATGCCTTCCACCACCCGCATTGCCATCCGGGTCATCTTATCCCCCTGCGGAACCGTAAACGCCACATCCACAACCGGAAACACTTGTGACTGCAGTAAGACAATGCTTACCGCAGCCACGCCCGCCGCCAGCACCGCCAGCATGAGGAACATGCCGCAAACGGTTTTCTTCCATACTTTTATGCTTTTCTTAAACTCCAAACCCAAATAGGTGAAAAATATCCCCATGCTACCTTCCTTACCACAAAACCTTACCACAAAAGACCGTCCAGTAATTCGTACCATTCCTCCTCGGACATGGCTCCGACATCCAGTTCTTCCCCTTCCACTTCCTCCATGGCGGCTCCTTTTTCTACCCACACCTTAACACCCATTTCCTCGCCGTCATAATCCACGTAATCCATGGTAAAAGTCACGTTTTTGGCATCCGACTGTAAATTCCCCTGAAACGAATATTCGGAATAAAAATCTTCCAGGTCGAACATCATATCGCCGGATTGGAAATCATAAGTGAACTCCAATTCCGAATCGGAATCGTATTCCCGGAAGCTGTAACTTTCCTCGGAACCTGTAATGCAGCGCTCCATTTCCACCATGGTTTCACCCATAAAATCAATGTCTATGTCAAGATTTCCCTTTTTATCGCTCTCACAGATGATTTCCGCTTCCTCGCCGTACATGCTTTTCAATATAATGCCTTCCACACGGTTTTTATAAAGATAAAACGTTACGTCCATATCCGGCATATCCCCAAACAGAAACCATAACATATCAAAATAATCCCCGTAAGGATTGTACAGGCTGTCAGGATACTCCGCAAAAATCAAATCCTCCAAATCCGTCAGGAGCTCCGTCATATCTTCGGACACCAGCGTAATCCGGTATCCGGCGCATTCCTTCTTCTGCCCGTTTACCTCATATTCCCGCGTCCCCGCTTTTTCGAATTCCATGGATTGGTACCATTTCATAAGAATCTCTGCCGCCATTTCCTGCCGCTTCCCCGTCTCCGAATCCCAAAAAAGGTCTTCAAAAAAGCCGTCGATTTCTTCCAATTCCTCCTCCGTAAAGGCTTCCGCAAGATAACCCGTTTTCTCCTTTCCTACCACAGAAAGATATGCATTATCGTCGGAACCAGATG
>CANTGP010000242.1 GCA_947653315.1 uncultured Lachnospiraceae bacterium | reverse complement strand
GCACGGAAAACCGGGACAGGCAGTTGCGCTGCTGACGGCCACTAAAAAAACCCACACACGGGCGTCCGCCCCAACACAACATTCAGGCCAAACTGTTACCACCTCCATAATTAATACAAAAATAAATGGAATTATAAACATAACTGTGATAAGATAAACAAAATCAGAATATGAAACTTTTCAGCAAATCGGAATTGGAGGGAATCATCCTATGAAGAAAGTATCCGGCATCCGTTACATGCTCTTAGCCATGGCAGCCTTCGCAGGTCTGGGATTGGAAATCCTACTGGCGTTTATAATCGAACCCGCAATATACGGGGCCCCGCTAAACGGATGGAGCGATTGGCAGAATATCATGCATTGGGTGGCCACCTGTATCTTATGGGGCGCGGTAAGTTGGTACATCGTTCAATTCGCAAAGAAAACATACCGTTTTGATATTTTCCAAAAGGGAAGTAAAGTGGCTGTTTGGCAATGGCTGCTTTTGGCCGTGATTGTGGCCGGGAGTTTAATCCTCTCTTATTTTGACTGGAACGGCAGTAAGGTACTAAAAGAATTTTACGCAAACGGTCCCCTGAAATTTGTTTTCCAGTATATCTATTATTTTTTTGAAACCATTTTAGTCCTGCTGATCCTGGTATTCTCGCAAAATGCTTTTGAAACATGGTTCCGCAGACGCAACATTCCTTACGGCGGAATTATTGCCGCCGCCACATGGGGAACCGCACACTTTTTCACCAAAGATTTTTCAACCGGAATCATAACGGTTCTTTCCGGTTTGGCATTTGGAAGCGTGTACTTATTAGTCAACCGGGATATCCGGAAAGCCTATCCGGTTTTATGGATCCTGTTTGTTTTGTAAGGGGCGCCGACTCCGGTTCCGCCCTTGCGTCCCCTTAATTACAGGAAAAATTCATGCCCGCCGTAAGAAAACAGCAAGGTAAGGCTGTTATCAAACCATTTCATCAGCTCCGGGTCCGCATATTTGCGCGAGGCAAAATACAATGCCCCTTCCGTAATATCCTCACCGTAAAGCACCCTTTTTACGGCTTCCCTCGTTTCGTCGCTGATTTCCACCCGTCCCAGCCTTCCGTTTGCCACCGGTGAAAACTGTGTCACACCGTGTTCACTTTGGTAGACGACTTCCTTAACGGTGTCGGGGAACTGACTGCTCTCCACGCGGTTCATGACGACTCCCGCCACAAGCATCTTACCTTTGATGTCCTCGCATCCCGCCTCGGCTTCCACAATCTGCAAAAGCACCTGGTAGTCTTCTTCCGACAAGTCATATTTTACTTCCCGCTCCAGCACATTGTAGTCCACGACCCTTTGCCCCGAAGACGCCTCGGCGACCATCCCGATAAAGCTGGACTCGTCCAACTCGGCACAGTCTTCCAAAAACCGCATTTGGAATGCCTGCGTGGAAGCCACGCGGTTTACCTGAAGTTCCTTTACGTTTAACCACGATACCAGCAGAATCATGTTGCAAAGAAGCAGTATCATTATGTTCTTTTTATACGTGTACATGTTACCATCCTTTTCCTGTTTCGATTTTGGCTGTCGGGTTATAATATTCCGATACCAATTTCCCGCCTTGATGTCACACAAATGTAATACTTCTTTAATATTTTATACAGGAAGTCCCAAAATTATATCTAAAATATTTCTAAAATTGTATTCTTTTAGATGAAATGGTATAATCATGGTAAAATTACGACACAGCCCGCGTTTTTCCGTGCCGTTTTGACACGGATGCAAAGGGCTGCAAAAAGAACCGGCAGAAAGGAAATGGCTATGGATCATCGGCTGACAGGGGTTTCTGTTACAAAGAAAAAAGACCATTCCGTTTATTACCGCGCTTCCATCACGTTCCGGAAAAAGCATATCAGCCTGGGAAGTTTCGGGGACGCGCAGACGGCGCACCGCGCTTATGAAGACGCGCGGATGGCAGCGGAACATGCGGATTTATCCATCGGGGATTATCCGACCTGTTCGCCGCTTGCTTTCGGGAAATGGGTCAGTTTGGTAAATTTCCGTGATAACGGGATTTATTTTCCGACCCCGATTTACCTGAAAAAGAAATTTTTCCTGTATTACATGGAGCCTGCCCAAGCGCTGAAATTTGATATTGACGACCTGTTCTATTATTCCACGAAGAAAATCATGCGCCGGGGAGGACATCTTTTCGTAAACGATTACGGGATGCAGTTCAGCATCCTGAACCGGTACGGCGTGAAAAATTATGCGGTACCGGGAAAGGATTACCGTTTCATCAACGGGGATTCCACGGATTTCCGTTATGAAAATATAGAAATCCTAAACCGCTTCCATGGAATTACCCGCATTCCCCGTTCTACCGGGGGCAGCCAGGGATTTTGCTACAAAGTCAGGATTCATGTCCGCAGCAATTATGTGGTGGGAACCTACGATACCGAGGAAGAAGCCGCCATCGCCTACAACAAAGCGGCGGACGTGCTGAAAAAAAACGGCATAAACCGCAACTTTCCCCTCAATTACATCGAAGGGCTTTCGCCTGCGGCATATGCCGATATTTATTCACGCCTTAAGCTGTCGCCTAAGATTTATACTATTTTTCCGAATAATCCACAAAGCTGATATTCAGGTTCAAATCCCCGTCCGCACCCACCAGGCTTCCTTCCCCCGTGTATTGCCACATTTGGAACTTGTACGGGTAATCCGGCACTTCCTCCTGCTGGGAAAGCCAAATGTCATAATCCGTCAGCTTCGTTAAATCCACCTGTTTTAACAGCCATTCCTTCGTTCCGTACACCATGGGCTTGTAACCCGCATTTTTTACCGTATCAAGGAAAACCTTTGCCACCTTCGTTTTCTCCTCCCGGTTTAACGCCTCCACCCGCGCCGTGTCATTAGGGACATATTCCATGTCAAATGCCACCGGATAAGTAATTTGGTAATTGGCAAGGTTCTGTATGACAAAATCCGCTTCCTGTGCGGCTTCCTCCTCCGTCAATGCCTGGGAATAAAAATATACGCCGATATCCAGTCCTGCTTCGGACGCTTTCGTCATGTAATCCGTAAACTTCTCGTCAAGCATAATCTCGCCGCTTCCGTACCCGCGCATCCCCAAACGGAGCATCACGAAGGAAATCCCCGACTGCTTTAACGTCACGAAGTCCACCTCCCCGTTGTATTTGGACAGGTCCGCCCCCACATAGGAAAAAGTTTTGCCGTCCGCATAAGACGCCAAATCATTTTTCATCTTTAATTTGGTATAGTCGTAAGTATTCTGCTCCAAATACGGATTTATCAGCACCCATTCCTCCTCGCCGTTGGCAAGCGTTACTTTCGTATGCTTACCGTCCCTGGAGGGGTCCTGCTCTTTTTCTTCCTCCTCTTTCTGTGCTTCCCGCTCCGCCTCCTCGTCATACCGCGCCTTGG
Source organism: uncultured Lachnospiraceae bacterium (assembly GCA_947653315.1). GTDB lineage: Bacteria > Bacillota > Clostridia > Lachnospirales > Lachnospiraceae > Kineothrix. The sequence continues at coordinate 1,819 of CANTGP010000242.1, read as the reverse complement.
ACGGATCGCCGTTTTCTTCCCCACCCTGGACGGACTGCGTATTTCCTGCCGTCCCTGCGGCCGCGCCGTTCATATTGACAGGCGCATTCTTCGGATACATATCCCAAAAATCCAAATCCGATGCCACCAGTTTATTCTCCGCATAAAGGCGTTCCACTTCCTCCAACGATTTCGTTCCGTTAAAATTCATCACGGGACCGCCGACATACGTTTCCGAGGATACACCCGCCCCCGGATTGGCTCCTGCCGTATTGGCACCTTTCCCTCCTCCATCCATGCCTCCCGTTTGCGCAGTCCCTCCCTGCCCGTTCCCGGCAGTTCCGCCCGCAGCGTTATCGGTTCCCGCACTCCCGTTTTGGCTGTTTCCGGTCTGTCCGGCGCCTGACGCATCTTCCCCGTGCTCCAGCACCAAAACCTGGCTTTCCTGCGCTGCTTTCCGTTTCTTCGCTTCCTCCGCTTTGTTTGTCCAAACAACCGTCCCCACGATCAACAGCAGGCAAAGGGTAACACCTACCGCCATATATTTCATAAACAGCCCAGAATTACTGTACTCGTTTTCTTCCGGCAATTTCATACCATTCTCCTGTTCCTGCTTTTTTCTTTTCTTTATAAACTATCACGAATTCCAAAAGTTCGCAATGCCTTCACAAAAACTTCATATTTATATTTTTTTCAAATTCCCTCTACCAAACCCCTTCATCTTGTGTTATAATTTTCCTAGGCATCATAAATATGTGTATTATATTGTCAAAATTGCACGCTAGTGCAATAGCGGATTTTTTCCAAACACCCATCCGCAAAATACAGGAAAAGGAACAACAAAATATATCAAAAGAACTCGCATAAATTATACAAAAGAAAGGAAGGTAATACAAATGACTGAATTTACAGAGGTTCTTGAGCGAATCGATTTAAGCCGCATAGCTGCCTATTTCCTATACGGTTCCGAGCCCATGTCCGAAATCACGGATTCTTTCGAGGAAAGAATCAACAAATCCTACCATGAAATTTTTGACCGGGTGGAAGAACTTTTTCCTTCGGTAGACCGTAACAGCGAGGATTTGCAGGATGCCATATCCAAATTAATTGTCACCCACAGCGATGTTTATCTGCAAATGGGCGTACTGATCGGGTTCCAGCTTTATAAAATCCTTGACCGAAGCTACCACAACCCGAAATCGGCGGGAATTGAAACAGTCTTAAAAAATTACCTGGCATCCCTCGCTAAATCCGGGGAAAACAAGGACGGGGACGCGCAGGAAGAAAATAACATCCTGGAACAGATTTTTGAAGAACGCAAATTCGGTTCCTTGGAAGAAGCGCTTAACCAAAATGAGGATTACCAAAAAGCCCGGAAAGAATATCAGGCGCAAATGGACCAACTGGACCGGTGCGGTTTAAATACCGAACAGAAAAAAGCCGTTGACAAAGCAGTTTCCGCTGCCAATGCCACCGGTTCCGAATACGGTGCCGCCGCATACCAAATGGGCTTCCACGATGCCCGCAAACTGATGCTGGAACTTTTCAAATAACTTTACGGTTGCATGGGACTGTACACGCAAAGAGGATGCCCATTATCGGACATCCTCCTTGTAACCGTTGCCGGTTCCTTATTTTGTTCCTTATTTCATTTCTTCTTCCTGCTTCTTAATCATCCGACGAACCATCTCGCCACCGATAGAGCCGGCTTCCTTAGATGTTAAGTCACCGTTGTAACCTTCTTTCAGGTTAACACCTAATTCAGAAGCGACCTCAGTCTTAAAACGGTCCATGGCTGCCTTAGCTTCAGGAACTTCTACTCTATTAGATTTGCTGTTTG
>CANTGP010000241.1 GCA_947653315.1 uncultured Lachnospiraceae bacterium | reverse complement strand
ACACGGCAGCGCGGCAGACCAAACCCGTCCAGGCCACTCCGTTCCTGTCATGTGCGTCCCTCCACCTTCCCTCCCTCCACCTTTCCTCCCCTAAATGAGGAATATCATTGACACAGGCAAAAGGAAATGTTACCCTTTACCATAGTGAAACATCAGTCCGTATATGCGGTGTGCATGGCAGACAGTGTTGGCGAAATGGAGAAAATATGGCAGGGTGGCGGTTGAACGAGTTTTTTGAAGACGAAGGATACATGGTAATTCCTTCCAATATACCGGAATTTATAGTTTATTTACGTGCAGAGAATAATTGTGTGAACATATTCCATGTGATTCATTGCCGGCAGAATTTGCAGATTTCAAAAGACCAGTATTTGCATATCAAAAATAAAATCAGGGAAGTATTTACGGAAAAAGGATTGCATAATATTCATATATTGACGATTTTAATCGGCAGTGATATGGAAAAGGCAAGGCAGTTGGGCATAAATGATTCCATGTGCTGGATTTTGGACCCCCATGAGAACCGGTTAGTGGTCAACGAAAACCAAGTGAGCGATTTTTACGGTATGAGGGGCAGACTGGAAGATTTTTTGGAGCATTGGCAGGATACCGGGGAAGGGGAAAACGTCTCCGGAGAAGGGGCAGGGCAAAGGAGATACCGGATACCGGTGGTGACGGTATCTTTGGTGGCGCTGAATGTCTTTGTCTATGTGTTATGTACATGGACGGGGGATTTATTGTATAATAAGGGAGCCATCAGCTTGTGGAGCTTTTTGGGGGAGGGGGAATATTATCTTGCGCTCACCTCTATGTTTCTGCATTGGGATGTCAATCACCTGTTCAATAATATGATTGTCCTTTATTGCCTTGGTGAAGTAGTGGAAAATCATATCGGACCGGTATGGTATGGTTTTTTATATTTCGTAACGGGCATTTGCGGGAACCTGTCGTTTATTGTTTATGAGGCATATACGGGATATGCGGCAACCGGTGTGTGGTCGGCGCAGGGTTCCGCTGTATTTTCGGCAGGAGCCAGCGGGGCGGTGTTTGGGGTGATAGGAGCGCTGTTAGTGTTGGTTATTGCGCATAAGGGGCAAATAAAACAGATTTCTTTGGGAAGACTGGTGCTCATGATCGTTTTTTCCCTGTACAGCGGATTTGCGGCCGGAAATGTAAACAATGCGGCGCATATCGGCGGGTTTCTTGGCGGGGCGGCAGCCGCATTGGTATATTGGCTGAGTCATAAGGGCAGAAACCGGGAAGCAGCGCGGAGTGCCGCGTAAACGGGAAGTACAGGCGGATGAAAAAATAAAAACGAAAAGGGCAGTAAAAAGGGGAATAAAAAGAAAAATGCGGAAAATAATGCGGAAAACAATGCGGAAATGAGGGAAAGAATGAAGATTAATATTTACTATGGCGGCAGGGGATTAATCGACGACCCGACCTTGTTTGTGTTAAATAAGATGCAGGAAGTGCTGGAGGAATTGCGGGTAGATGTGGAACGCTTCCAGCTCCATGAGTTAAAAAACGGGATTACGGCGCTTCCGCAGACTTTGAAGGAAGCGGATGGAATTATCCTTGCGACGACGGTGGAATGGTACGGAATCGGCGGGTACATGCAGCAGTTTTTGGACTCCTGCTGGCTGTACGGCGATAAGGAAAAGATAAGCAGCATTTACATGTGTCCGGTTGTCATGTCCACGACTTACGGTGAGCGGGAAGGAAAGCTGAACCTGATATCCGCATGGGAAATTCTGGGCGGACGTCCGTGCAGCGGTGTATGCGGCTATTTTGCGGATATTACTTCGCTGGAAGATAATCAGGATTATATTACCCTGATTGAGAAAAAGGCGGAGAATATGTATCGGACCGTGAACCAAAAAATTGTCAGCCTGCCGGCAAGCAATCAGGCAATCCGGCAGATGGTTTCCAGGACGCAGATAGAATTGACGCCGCAGGAATCCGAACAGTTATCCCAGTATGCTTCGGATGACCAGTATGTCCAAAGGCAAAAAGAGGACATTCAGGAATTAACCAGCCTGTTCAGGGATATGTTAAGCAATGGGGAAACGGAAGATACCGGTGAGATTATCACGCAGTTACAGCAGCATTTTAAACCCCAGCCGGGCTTCCATGGGATATACCGCTTTATTATAGACGGGAAAAAGAAAAACTTAATTATTGACGTGCAGAATGCGGAGCTGCAATGTTCCTTTGGAACAGCGGATTATGCGGATGTGGAATTGCAGTTAAGCAGACAGACCTTGGATGAGATTATTAACGGCAGGATGACGTTCCAGCGTGCTTTTATGGCTGGTGAGATGAAGATGAAAGGTGATTTTAAGGTACTGCGCACCCTGGACCAGATTTTCATTTTTGATATGTAGGAATTTTGGTATGCAGGAGTTTTGACAGGTAAGAATTTTAATAGGGTAGAAAATGGAAAACAGGAACAAAAAAGAAAAGAGGAAAATGATATGAGAGATGATAACTGTATTTTCTGTAAAATTGCAAACGGCGATATTCCGTCCAAAGTGTTGTATGAAGACGGGGAGTTTAAAGTGATTTTGGATTTAGGACCTGCAACCAAGGGGCATGCGCTGATTCTTCCGAAAAACCACTACCGCAATTTATATGAGCTGCCGGACGATATGGCGTCTAAGGTCATGCTTTTGGCGAAGAAAATGGCATCCCAAATGACGGATAAACTGGAATGTGACGGTTTTAACCTGGTTCAGAATAACGGGGAAGCGGCGGGACAGACGGTCTTTCATTTTCATTTGCATTTAATCCCACGCTATGACGGGGACGGGCAGACTTTAGGATGGAAAGCGTTGGAACCTACGGCGGATGAACTGGAAGAAATTAAGAATATCATTACAGGATGAATAGGATGAACGATATGCGTACAATACAGACATCGGAAATTACGGAGCAGATTAAGGAAATGTGTATCGAAGCGAACCATTTTCTTTCGGAAGACATGCAGGCGTGCCTGAAACGGGCGGCAGAGGAGGAAAAAGCGCCTTTGGGGAAACAGATTTTAGGGCAGCTTAAGGAAAACCTCAAAATTGCGGGGGAGGATATGATTCCCATATGTCAGGATACGGGAATGGCGGTTGTTTTTTTGGAAATTGGCCAGGATGTACATTTTGAGGGAGTGCCCTTGGAAGATGCGGTCAATGAAGGCGTCCGCAGGGGATATACGGAAGGATATCTTCGTAAATCCGTGGTGAAAGACCCGCTGATCCGCGAAAATACAAAAGACAATACGCCCGCCGTCATCCATTATGAAATGGTACCGGGGGACAGTGTCAGGATAACGGTAGCGCCGAAAGGCTTTGGAAGTGAAAATATGAGCCGCATTTTCATGTTAAAGCCGGCAGACGGTATGGAAGGCGTGAAAAATGCAATCCTTACGGCGGTACGGGATGCCGGTCCCAACGCATGTCCGCCCATGGTTGTGGGGGTGGGTATCGGAGGAACTTTTGAGAAATGCGCCCTGTTGGCAAAGAAAGCATTGACGAGACCGGCAGGCGAATATTCCCCCATACCATATGTAAAAGAAATGGAGCGGGAACTGTTGGAAAAAATAAACGCGACAGGAATCGGTCCCGGTGGGCTGGGGGGCAGTACTACCGCATTTGCCGTACATATTAATACCTATCCGACACACATTGCGGGGCTGCCGGTGGCAGTGAATATCTGCTGTCATGTAAACCGGCATACAGTACGTGTGATTTAGAATGTGATTGATGATATGATAAGAGAAAACTAAAAAAGGAAAATCGAGGAAACGGATATGGATAAATATATCAAGGTTCCGCTTAACAGCGAAGACGCAAAGATGCTGCGTGCCGGGGATTATGTTTACCTTACGGGTACCATATATACGGCACGGGATGCCGCCCATAAGAGAATGTATGAAGCAATGAAGAAAAAGGAAGAACTTCCGCTTAAGCTGGACGGGAATGTGATTTACTATATGGGACCATCACCCGCACGGGAGGGAAGGGCGATTGGTTCCGCAGGTCCCACGACTGCCAGCCGCATGGACAAGTATACGCCGGATTTCCTTGATTTGGGATTAAAGGGCATGATTGGTAAGGGAAAACGGTCCGAGGAAGTAAAGGAAGCGGTTATGCGTAACGGAGCCGTTTATTTTGCGGCTGTGGGGGGCGCGGGGGCATTGCTGTCCCGCTCCGTCAAAAGTGCGAAGGTCGTTGCATATGAGGATTTGGGGACGGAAGCCATCCGGGAGCTTCAGGTGGAAAACTTTCCGGTCATTGTGGTAATGGATGCGGAGGGCAACAATCTTTATGAAACGGCAGCGGAAGCATATAGGGTGGAATTATGAATAGGATAATCATGATGGTTTTACGGCTGTTTTTAAAAGCGCCGGTTTATTTTTTCCAAATTTGGAGATGCGGGAAAAGCAGTAAAATATCCTTTGAGGAAGCGTATGCCTGTGTAAAGAAGGTAACAATTGCCGCCAACCGGGCGGGAAAAGTAAAGATAGAATCTTATGGCGTGGAAAACATTCCGAAAGAAAATGGTTTTGTGTTTTTCCCCAATCACCAAGGATTGTACGACGTATTGGCTGTTTTGGAATCCTGTCCGGTTCCGTTTGCTTTTGTAATTAAGAAAGAAGCCCGTAATGTCATATTGTTAAAACAGGTAGTGGATGCCCTTGGTTCCATATCCATTGACAGGGAAGATATCCGCCAGTCCATGCAAGTCATCCAACAGGTGACGGAGGAGGTCAAAGGCGGGAAAAACTTCCTGATTTTTGCGGAGGGAACAAGAAGCCGGGAAGGAAACAGGCCGCAGGAGTTTAAAGGCGGGAGTTTTAAAAGTGCGGTGAAGGCAAAATGCCCGATTGTTCCCTGTGCCTTAATTGATGCCTTTAAGCCTTTTGATGAAAAGTCCGTGAAACCATTAACGGTTAAGGTGATTTATCTGCCCCCGATGTATTATGAAGAATATAGGGGGATGAAGACGGTAGAGATTGCGGCGGAGGTTAAAAAAAGGATTGAAGAAGCAATTGCCCGGTATACCGTATCGAGAGACTCCGTTAAAGAAGATAAAAAAAGATAAAAAAGTAATTGACAAATAAATATATCTTATGTATAATAGCATTTGCGTTGTTGAGTGATGGCGCGTTTAACTTTGTAAATAAGTAAATAAACAGTAAAGCTCAGGCTGTGGAGAAATACTCAAGAGGCTGAAGAGGCGCCCCTGCTAAGGGTGTAGGTC
>CANTGP010000240.1 GCA_947653315.1 uncultured Lachnospiraceae bacterium | reverse complement strand
CGGCAGGCGGGAAGCGGGAAAAGACCGGAAACGGGAAACCGGGCATGATGTACGGGCTGTTTGCGGCGGTGTTGTTGGTCGGGTTATGCAGCGCCGTATTCCTGGCGCAGTATCCGCAATTTAAAAAGAATGCGCAGATGCGCGGGCAGGAGAGTTCGGGGGACACCAATTTCCTGACAAGGCTTGGCGTGAGCAATTACATCTTTTACAAGGACATCGTGGAAAAGGTGGAACAGGAAAAACGCAGTTATTATGAGCTGTATGTTGACATGGAAGTAACGGACGAAACGGTGCCGGAGGGAGGGATGCTGCCGGACAGTGATTTTTATACGGATATGGATGGGGATTCCTATGAGGCATGGTTAAGCGGGGAATTTTCAAAGAAAATGGGAAACGAATGGGGGACGGCGGCATCCGAGGTGCGTCAGGTCATGGATTACTGTGTCATGGATCATGAAACGGGTACGTTTATTAAAAATACCGGAAGGAAGATAGAAGCCTTGGCCGGAGTACAGGACAGGGACGGAGCCAAAGACGGGGAGGGAGCCGGAACGAACCTTCCTTCTGCGGATGGATTGGAAGACGGTACCGAAAAGGAAGGAATCCAACAGGAATACGTGTATTACGTTATGGTAAGCTATGACCATGTCGGTAACCTGGATCGTGTGGCGGTAAAGGATGAGAATCCGGATGAACTGTTAAAACGGGTGCAGAACGTCATGGGAAGCAAGCCTTTGGAAAAATGGGTAGGGGACATCACCGGACAGGAGGGGGACGAAGGACTGTTGTATGGCTGCCGGGAGGAAGACGGCCGCCTGCAAACCTTCCGTTACCGGCTGGATGCGCCGCATGACGTGACATTTATTTATGCCATGACGCAGCAGCAGTGGCAAAGCATGCAAAACAACGGAAGATTTGGGGAAGGGTATTCCGAGTGGTACAATTATTACCAAAGCGGGGCGCCGGAAGTCTATATGTGGATGCTGTTCTTACTGGCAGTGGCGGGACTGGTCCTGATGCGGTGCCGCTGGTACGGGCTCCACAGGCTCCGTGCGGTGGAGATTCCGCTGGAAATCTCCGTTTTGGCGGTGCCGGTTTGGTTTGCGGCATTTTCGTGGTGGCTGCTGGAACTGGTGGTGGCTTCCTGTACGGGGGATATCCATGAATTGTATGCGGGGAGCATGGCTTACCTGCCCGTACAGTATTATGATGCGGTGACGCTTTTGCTGAATGCCTGTTGCGTGTTCCTGCTGTTTGGCGGCTGGTTTTACGTAGTCAATTCCTTTGGCGGCGTGTTCGTGCTTGGCGTGAAAGGATTTTTGGCGCAGAGGAGCCTGACCGTCAAATTGGGAATGTGGATATGGGAAAAGCTGGAGAGGTATTACGGACGGTTTAAACAGGAAATGCTGCATGTGGATTTGGGGGAGAACGCCATAAAAACGGTGCGGAAAGTAGTAATCACCAATTTTCTGCTGATAGGCGTCATGTGCAGTATGTGGGTGTTTGGGTGGACGGCTTTGGTGTTCTATTCGGTGGCGCTTTACTTCATCCTGAAAAAATATGTGCACCGGCTTCAAATGCAGTATGCCAAGATGCTGGAGGCTGCAAATTCCATTGCGGAGGGCAATCTGCATACGGTGTTTGACGAGGACTTGGGGGTTTTTGAGTCCTACAAGAAGGAACTGTACCGGATACAGGAAGGATTCCGTAAAGCGGTGGATGAGGAAGTGAAAAGCCAGCGGATGAAAACGGAACTGATTGCGAATGTATCCCATGACTTAAAGACGCCGCTGACCGCCATCACCACATATATTGACCTGTTAAAAGAAGAAAATGTTTCCGGGGAACAGAGGAAGGAGTACCTTGCGGTGCTGGAGAAAAAATCCCTGCGCCTGAAGACCTTAATCGAGGATTTGTTTGAGGTGAGCAAAGCGGATAGCCGCAATGTAACGGTGAACTTGGTGGATGTGGATATTTGCAATTTGATGCGGCAGGTGTATTTGGAGTATGAGGAGAGTGTGGAAGAAGCCAACCTGATTTTCCGGTTCCGTATGCCGCAGGAAAAAGTGATATTAAAGCTGGACAGTCAGAAAACCTACCGGATTTTTGAAAACCTGTACAGCAATATCATAAAATATGCCATGACGGGGACGCGGGTGTATGTGGATGTGGAACGGGAGGAGAATGCGGTACGCATCGGACTGAAAAACATCTCTGCGACGGAGCTGCATGTGCAGGCGGACGAACTGACGGAGCGTTTTGTCAGGGGCGACAGTTCCAGGAATACGGAAGGCAGCGGGCTTGGGCTGGCGATTGCCAAGAGCTTTGTGCAGATACAGGGGGGAAGGATGGAAGTGACGGTGGACGGCGATTTATTTAAAGTGACAATTTGGTTTTAGAAACGGAAAAGTTATTTTGCAGGAAACGCTATTGTTAGACGGAATGAAAAAATCCCCCATCTTCGGGGGATTTTTTCATTTGGCGCCAAATATGCCGTTAGGACGGTCAGATTTTGTAAAAGCCGAAGGAAGCGGCGGGAACCGTGATTTTACCGTCCTGTGCCGTGATTTCCCCGCCGAAGGAATACAGTTTCCCCGATAAGGGAAGGCCGGATTCAAAGGAGGCCGCCGCACCGGAAGGGTTTAAGAGGACGAGGATTGTTTCTTCCCCGGCGCTGCGCAGGTAGGCGAAAGGATAGGAATGGCTTTCGGCATGGAGGAAGTCAATCCTGCCTTTGCTTTGCAGTGCGGGATGGGACTGCCGCAGGGCAATCAGCTTCTTCACCTCATGGTACAGGGAGTCCGGGTCCGCCATCTGTGCCTGCACCGTGGGGCGGTCCGGGCTTTCATCCAACGGAATATAAAGGCGGTCGGCGCCGGCGCGGCTGAAACCCGCATTGGGGGTATCGTCCCACTGCATGGGGGAACGGGAGCCGGTGCGCTCATAGCCGCCTTCCACGGAAGGCAGGTTTTCCACATAGCGCATCCCGATTTCATCCCCATAGTAAATAAACGGTGCGCCGGGCATGGAAAGCAGGAAGGCAAAGGCGATTTTCAGTTCGTCCCCCTGCAGGTATTTTGCCAGCCGTTCCATGTCATGGTTGCCGGAGGGAATGCAGATCAGCCCCTTTCCCTCACTTTTCCCGTAATTTTCCCTGTATGTTTTTACAAATTCCGAAATGTCGCCTTTTCCCCGTTTGGAGAAATAAGGTTCCCCGCAGCGGAACAGGTCATTGTAATGGGAGGGACCGAAATGCAGCAGGAAATCCATATGGAAACCGCCCTGCAGCGATTTGTCCGGCTCGCCCCATTCGGATACCATGGCGGCATCCGGAAATTCTTCGTCCAAAAAGGCGCGGATGCCCTGCCAAAGACGGATGGTTCCCTTACCGTCCTCATCCTGTTTGACCAGGGAGCCTGCCATGTCCACGCGGAAGCCGTCACATCCGAGACCGAGCCAAAAGCGCATGATGTCTTTGATTGCCTCAACGGTTGCTTTCGGGCCGGGGGCATCCATGGGCTGCTGCCAGGGACGCTCCGGTTTGTAATACCCGTAATTCAATGCGGGCTGGCAGGAATAGAAATTAATGGCGCAGGAGCCGTTACGCCCGGAAATGCCGCGCAGGACTCCCATTCCTTCCGGGGATTCCCATACATGGTCCGTCCATACATAACGGTCGGTAAAGGCATTGGTTTCCGCCTTCATGGATTCCAAAAACCACGGATGCGCCACGGAAGTGTGACCGGGAACAAGGTCTAACAGGATATGCATCCCGCGTTTGTGTACTTCATCAAAAAGGCGCTTCAAATCATCGTTGGTGCCGTAACGGGGCGCCGCCTTATAGTAATCCGCCACGTCATATCCGGCATCGCCGAAGGGGGATTCAAAGCAGGGATTCATCCAAATGGAATTGCATCCGAGTTCCCGGATGTAATCCAGTTTCCCGATGATCCCGTTGAAGTCCCCGATACCGTCGCTGTTGCTGTCCATAAAGGACTGGGGGTAAATTTCATAAAAAACTGCATTGTCAAGCCATTGTGCCATAGGTGGACACTCCTTTCTTTTTTTCAATTTTCAATTTTCAATTTTCCGTTTCCGCCGGACATTTTATGTTCGTATTCATCGCCGTTGTCTGTTATAATGGTATCATAATACTTAAAAAAGACGTAAACAACTATAATAGTGTCAAAAAATGATACTATAATATTTTCACGTGCTGGTCTGTGTGTGGGAATGGGCTGCGGAAGCGGCGCACGGACCTTGCGGCGGGCAGGACGGATGGTTTTCCTGCCGGACAGGGAGGATGGGATATGGCGAAGATATCGTCTAAGGAGAAAAGGCAGCATGGCTCGGTAAGTGTGCCTTACGCTTATTATGAATGCAGGATACCGGATTATTTTCCGCTGGTTCCGCTGCACTGGCATAATGAATTTGAACTCAACTGTGTATTTAGCGGAAAAAGCGAATTGGTGTACGGAAAAGACAGAATCGTGACGGATGAGGGGGATATTGTACTGATTACGCCGAACCGGCTCCATGCCATATATCCCCATGGGGATTCCCGCCAGATATACGATACTTTAGTGTTCCGGGGGGAAATGCTGGGGACGGGAAAAGAGGAACGGGGATGGGTTTCCTGCATCGAGCCGTTGATTAACGGAACCCGCGAAGTGACGGTGCCCATAACAAAAGAGCATGGGCTTTATGGGGAAATCAGGGAGTGCGTGGAGGGCATTTTTGCCTGCCGGAAAAAAAATACCCCCGTTGCGGATCTTTCCATGAAAAGCGGTCTGCTGCGTCTGATTTGTCTTTTGGAAGAAAGCGGCGGCATCCGGGTTGTAAAGGAACAGGAAGACAGGTCCATGGAACATGTCCGCGATGCCCTTGTTTTTATCAACCAAAATTTTAAGGAAGATATTTGTGTGGAGCGGTTGGCGGACATGGTGCATTTGAGCAGGAGTTATTTCATGCATTGCTTTAAGCAGGCGACGGGTGTCAGCGCCGTGGAATATACCATCCAGCTTAGGATTAAGAATGCCTGCGAAATGCTGCGCAATTTTGGCATGACCTCCGTGGAGGTCGCTTTTGCCTGCGGTTTCCAGAATTTGTCCAATTTCAACCGGCAGTTTAATAAGTGCGTCGGCTGTACGCCGGGACAGTACCGGAGGAAGCTGCGGGAATAAGGGGACGGTTCAGCCTGAAATGTTGTGTTGGGATGCGGACGCAGAAGTCAGGAGCGGAATCCCCTGCCCGGTTTTTCCCTGCCGCCCCGC
>CANTGP010000239.1 GCA_947653315.1 uncultured Lachnospiraceae bacterium | reverse complement strand
GTCAATGCGAGGCGGTGAAAAGAGCGGACGCAAGGGAGGGATTATTTTGGGGGACATGTAGTTCCGCTGCTGCCGTCCACTAAAAAAACTCACGCACGGGCGTCCGCCTCCAAACACAACATTTCAGGCTGAATTGTTATCCGGCAGAAGCAGAAATACAAAAACCTGTATCCAATCCAAAAGAAATGTGGTAGAATAGAAAAGGACTTTCAGAAGAAAGACACATGACGGGAGGTAAAAATAAGATGTGGGCATATGAAAGCGTATTTTATCAGATTTATCCACTGGGGTTCTGCGGAGCGCCTTTTGAAAACGACGGGGTGGAGCAGTCCAGGATTTTAAAGGTATTGGATTGGATTCCCCATATGAAGAAGCTGGGGATTAATGCGGTTTATTTTTCCCCGGTATTTGAATCCGATACCCATGGATATAATACAAGGGATTATAAAAAAATCGACTGCAGGCTCGGCAATAACGATGATTTTAAGGAAGTGTGCGGCAAACTGCATGAAAACGGAATAAAAGTGGTGCTGGACGGTGTGTTTAACCATGTGGGAAGGGGATTTTACCAGTTCCAGGATGTGGTGAAAAACAGGGAACATTCCCCGTACTTAAACTGGTTCCATATTAACCTCGGCGGCAATTCCAATTACAATGACGGTCTGTGGTATGAAGGCTGGGAAGGAAATTACGATTTGGTGAAGTTAAACCTGCGTAATGAAGAAGTGGTCCGCCATATTTTGGACAGTGTGGATATGTGGATTAAGGAATTTGATATCGACGGGCTGCGTTTGGATGTGGCGTATTGTTTGGACCATGATTTTGTGCGCAGGCTGCGCAGCTTTACGGACGGGAAGAAAGAAGATTTTTATCTGCTTGGCGAGATGCTGCACGGTGATTATAACCAAATGGTCAATGATGGGATGCTTCATTCCGCAACCAATTATGAGTGCTATAAGGGACTGTACTCCAGTTTCAACAGTATGAATATGTTTGAAATCGTCCATTCCCTGCTTCGACAGTTCGGACCGGAGAACTGGACCCTTTACCGTGGAAAGCATATGCTGTCTTTTGTGGATAACCATGACGTGTCAAGGGTGGCGAGCATACTTACCAATGAAAAACACCTGCCGTTGATTTATGCGCTCTGCTTCGGTATGCCGGGAATCCCCTGTGTGTATTACGGAAGCGAATGGGGGGCAAAAGCGGACAAGGGGCAGGGGGACCCTGCACTCCGGGCATGTTTCGAGAAACCGGAGTTTAACGGATTGTCGGAATTTATCGCGAAGCTGGCGGAAGCGAAGAAAAATTCAAAGGCGCTGAACTACGGGGATTTCCGTTCGGTGGTTCTCACCAATAAGCAGTGTATTTTTGAGAGGAAAACGGAAGGGGAAAGGGTGCTTGTGGCAATTAATGCGGACAGTGAGCCGTATACGGCACACTTTGATGCAGGCTGCGGGACGGCAGTGGACCTGATTTCCGGTGAGAAACATGATTTCGGCGGAGGCAGCGAACTTCCTCCGTACAGCGCTTACTTTTGGAAGATGGAAAAATAGACAGGTACCGGAACGGTAAAAAGAACAACGCCCCTTTTTCAGCAAAATGTGTGTTTGGAAAAGGGGCGCCGTATTATTTCAGGTCCGTACAGGAAAAAACATCCCGGAACGGAAAAACAGACACAACAAATACCCTGTAATAATGGAATGAATTGCAGGGTATTTTACATATCTTATATTTTTTTTCAAATTATTTATTCTTCCGTGATTTATTCTTCCGTATTTTCCTCTAAGGGTTTGTATCTTAAGGGGAATTTATCGGCGCCGCATACGTGGCGTTCATTGTTGTCGTCGAAAATTACATAGTCTCCTTCGCGGATAAAGGTGACGCCGCGCCTGTTTTTGATGTACGGGCAGACAACCGCACCGTCCGGGCGGGTGATATGAACCAGATTATCAGGACTGATCCAGCCGTTTGTGACTACCTTTGTATAAAGTTCAAAACCGTCTTCCAATCCCTTGTTCATTTCATATTGTTCCGCGCTCACGATAAGTGACGCTCTCTTGTACTCTTTTCTCATCTTCTCGCCTCCCAAAGCGTTTCCAGGGGAATTACCATTCTTTATTCATTATTTTATTGCCCTTATACGCTTTTGCTATTTTTATTGTAACTTAGATTGGATAAAAATACAACATGGAATTCGTTTTGTTCGTTAAATTTGGTAACAGCCCGGCCTGAAATGTTAGGATGCGGCATTATATTTTGGGATATTCGGCAGAAGTTATGGGAAACTGGTATGGTTGAAAAAATGAAAAGTGTATCTTTTCATATGTGCAGATTGGGGTATTATTTAAGTTGCATGAAAACTGGAATGGGAAAAAATGAAAAATAAAAGAAAGGAACCATGCCATTAACGGCATGAAGGGAAAAAGATGAATCAGAACGAGAGGTATGAACTAAACAAGGAACTGGCACAAATGCTGAAGGGCGGGGTGATTATGGATGTAACGACGCCGGAGCAGGCAGAGATTGCGCAGGCGGCAGGAGCCTGTGCGGTGATGGCGCTGGAGAAAATTCCGGCGGACATCAGGGCTGCGGGCGGTGTGGCAAGGATGAGCGACCCGAAGATGATTAAGGAAATCCAGGCGGCGGTTTCGATTCCGGTAATGGCAAAGTGCCGGATTGGTCATTTTGCGGAAGCGCAGATTTTGGAAGCAATTGAAATCGATTATATTGATGAAAGCGAGGTACTGTCTCCCGCGGATGACGTATACCACATTGACAAGACGCAGTTTAGGGTTCCTTTTGTCTGCGGTGCGAAAGATTTGGGGGAAGCGCTGCGGAGGATTTCGGAAGGCGCTTCCATGATCCGCACCAAAGGGGAGCCGGGGACGGGAGACGTCGTGCAGGCGGTGCGCCATATGCGCAAAATGCAGAAACAGATGGCGGAGATTACCTCCATGCGCAAAGATGAATTATATCAGGCGGCAAAGGATTTGCAGG
The DNA here is from genome assembly GCA_947653315.1 of uncultured Lachnospiraceae bacterium. GTDB lineage: Bacteria > Bacillota > Clostridia > Lachnospirales > Lachnospiraceae > Kineothrix. The sequence goes on along the minus strand of CANTGP010000239.1, from coordinate 2,286 downwards.
TACCCTATGAACTGGTGCGGTACGTACAGGAAAACGGAAAGCTGCCTGTGGTGAATTTTGCGGCAGGGGGAATTGCAACCCCGGCAGACGCGGCGCTGATGATGCAGTTAGGGGCGGAAGGCGTGTTTGTGGGTTCCGGTATCTTTAAGTCGGGGAATCCCGCAAAACGCGCACAGGCGATTGTAAAAGCGGTGACGAACTACAAGGATGCAGCGCTTTTGGCGGAACTGTCGGAGGATTTGGGCGAAGCCATGGTGGGAATTAATGAAAGTGAAATCGAACTGCTGATGGCGGAGCGCGGGAAATAAGAACCGGTGGGACCGGGAATAAGAAGGACCGGGAATAAGAAGGAGCGGAAAAAAGGATGAAAGCAGCGGTATTGGCATTACAGGGGGCTTTTGCGGAACAGGAGCATATGCTTGGGGAAATGGGAGTGGAGTATTTTGAAATCAGGCGGAAACAGGATCTTGGGCAGGAATTTGACGCCCTGATCCTGCCCGGCGGGGAGAGCACCGTTATGGGGAAACTGATGCGGGAGCTTGGGCTGATGGAGCCCATAAGGGAAAAAATCAAAAACGGACTGCCGGTTTTGGGAACCTGTGCGGGGCTGATCCTGCTGGCAGGGGAACTGTCGGACGGGGAAGCCCCCCATTTGGCGACGCTGCCCGTGACCGTAAAACGCAATGCTTACGGTCGGCAGCTTGGAAGTTTCCGGACGGAGGCAGCTTTTGGCAAAACGGGGGAGATTCCGATGGTTTTCATCCGTGCGCCTTATATCGAAAAAACCGGGGAAGGCGTAGAAGTATTGGCGAAGGTGGATGGGCACATTGTGGCGGTCCGTTACAAAAACCAAATCGGCGTGTCGTTCCACCCGGAGCTTGCGGGGGTGCGGTCCGTTTACGAGATGCTGTTTGCAAAAGCGGGCTGACCGGTATCGTTTTGTTTACTTAAAAAGTTCCGCGGCGGCCTCCATGCGTTCCGTCACATGCACGCCAAACGGACAGCGCGATTCACAGCCGCCGCATTTTATGCAGTCTGCGGCATGTGCGGACAGGTTTTCATAATGTGCGCGGACGGTCGGGGGAACGGTATCCTGCATTTTGGCCAAATCATACAGTTTGTTGACCATGGCGATATCAATGCCTGACGGGCATGGCGCACAATGGCCGCAGTAAGTGCATTGTCCGGCATAGGCATGGCGCGGTGCGCCTGCAAGGACGCTGGCATAATCTTTTTCCTCCCCGGAGGCAGTTTCGTAGGCAACAGCCGCATCAACGTGTTCCGGTGTGTCATATCCGGCAAGGACACTGGCAACGGCGGGTCTGGTCAATGCATAGTGCAGACATTGGACCGGGGTCAGCGCTACGCCGAAAGGTGAAGTGTCTGCGGAGAACAGCCTGCCGCCGGCATAACCTTTCATGACGGTGATGCCGATGTCGTTTTGTTCACAGATCCGATATAATTCTGCGCGCTCCGGTGCGATACCGCCAATGTTCCCGGCGTATTCGTCCTTGAAGTACTCGTTTAAGTCCTCGCTGGCCGGTAACATGTCAAAGGCAGGGTTGACGGAAAAGAGAAGCATTTCCACGGTACCGCTCTGTGCCGCGAGCCTTGCGACATCCGGATTGTGGGTGCTCATTCCGATATGGCGGATGATGCCTTTTTGCTTCAGTCCCTTGACATAAGAGAGAAATTCGCCGTCCATGATTTTGTGGAATTCCGCAGTCTCATCCACAAAATGAATCATTCCAAGGTCTATGTAATCTGTATGCAGCCGGTCAAGCAGGTCTTGGAAAGCCTCCCGGACTTTTTCAAGCTCCCGCGTGCGTACATACTGGCCATTCTGCCATGTGGAACCGATATGTCCCTGAATGATCCAGCGTTCCCGCTGTCCTTCCAGTGCCGCTCCGATATTGGAACGTACATTTGGTTCTGACATCCAGCAGTCCAGGATATTGATTCCTGCCTGTGCGCAGCGGTCAATGATTGCTTTTACTTCTGCGGCGTTATGGCGTTCCAGCCATTCCGCGCCAAGTCCAATCTCACTGACATGCAATCCCGTTTTTCCTAGTGTCCGATATTTCATATAAAGTCCTCCTTTTGACTGGTATATTTAATGGTATCATAACCCGGAGGGGATTTCAATGCCGCCGCCCGACTAAGGTCTTTCTCCCATGGTAACCGTTCAGCCTGAAATAAAATGAAAAAAATTATTGACATATAATATTATATGTTATATAGTATGAACCAAGGAAACATAATATATGGCATATAATATTATAAAAC
>CANTGP010000238.1 GCA_947653315.1 uncultured Lachnospiraceae bacterium | reverse complement strand
ATCCATTTTTAATCCATTCTTAATCCTTTCCTAATCCGTTCCATATCCAATACCATCTTAATACATATCAAAGCGTGCCAGAAAAATCCCTGCCGGTCCTTTCCTGACACGCTCCCTGTTATTCCGTAAAGTAGTGGACACCGGATTCAAAAATCTTCAAATCCTGTTCCCCGTAAATATTCGTCGCCACCGACTGTCCGCGGCGTTCCACATGCGCCATCTTTCCGAAGCACCTTCCGTCTTTTGAGGTAATTCCCTCAATGGCCGCGTAAGACCCGTTTACGTTCCACTCCCCGTCCATGGATACCCTGCCTTCCGCATCCGCGTACTGGGTTGCCACCTGTCCTTCCGCAAACAACCGCTCTATCCATTCCTTCGGCGCCACAAACCGTCCTTCCCCGTGGGATGCAGGCGTCACGTAAGTCCTGCCCACTTCGGCTTCCCTTAACCACGGCGATTTATCCGAAACCACCTTGGTATATACCATCCTGGAAATATGGCGGTTAATGGTATTAAACGTCAGCGTCGGGGAGTCCCCGTCCTGTCCCGTAATTTCCCCGTTGGGCACCAGCCCCAGTTTAATCAATGCCTGGAAACCGTTACAGATGCCAAGGGCCAAACCGTCCCTTTCGTTTAACAGCCGCATCACCGCCTCCTTCATTTTCGCATTTTGGAATGCGGTGGCAAAAAACTTTGCACTCCCGTCCGGCTCATCCCCTGCGGAAAAACCGCCGGGAAACATGATAATCTGCGCCCCGTCAATGGCTTTTTCAAACACCTCCACCGAATCCCTGATGTCTTCCGCCGTCCGGTTCCTGAATACTTTCGTTACCACTTTCGCACCGGCACGCTCAAATGCCTTCGCACTGTCATACTCACAGTTCGTTCCCGGAAATACGGGAATAAATACCGTAGGACGCGCCACCTTATGTTTGCAGACATACACATCCGGGGCACGGTACAGCGGGGATTCCACAGGCGTTGTATCGGATACCGCTTTGGTTGGAAATACTTTCTCCAATTTGGAAGTCCATGCAGCCAGCGCTTCCTCCATGGGCAGGAACATGTCCTTATAGGCAAATCCGGCCTCTTTGCCTCCGTTTGTGACTTCGCCGATGACGCGGTAATTTTCGATTTCTCCGAACCCGTCCATTCCTTCCAATACCGCCAGTTGGTCCGCCGGGATTTCCGCCACGATATCGCCGATGCCGTTCTCAAACAAATCCTTTGCCGGAAGTTCCTCCGACAGTTTTACGCCCAGTTTATTCCCGAATGCCATCTTGCTCACCGCCGCCGCGATTCCCTTGGCATCCAGGGCATATGCCGACTTGATAACACCTTTTTTCATAAGCTGCGTAATCCGTCCGTACAAATCCAAAACGCTTTCATAAACGGGTACGTCATATTCGTCCTTCGCAAACCAAAACTGTACCAGTTTATTTCCCGCCTCTTTTAACTCCGGCGTCACGATATCCTTTTCCTTCGCCACGTCCACGGCAAAGGAAACCAGCGTAGGCGGTACGTCGATATCGTTAAACGTCCCCGACATGCTGTCTTTTCCTCCGATGGATGCAAGACCATAACCAATCTGGGCATCATACGCGCCCAGCAGCGCCGCAAACGGCTGGCTCCAGCGCTCCGGCTCCGACGTCATCCTGCGGAAATATTCCTGGAACGTAAACCGGATATTTTTACAATCGCCGCCGTTTGCCACAATCTTTGCCATGGATTCCGTTACGGCATAAATCGCGCCGTGGTAAGGGCTCCAGGAAGACAGGTAAGGATCAAACCCGTATCCCATCATGGTTACGGTATCGGTTTTGCCCTTTAAAACCGGCAGCTTTGCCACCATCGCCTGTGTCTCGGTAAGCTGGTACTTCCCGCCGTAAGGCATCAGCACGGAAGCCGCACCGATGGAAGAATCGAACATTTCCACCAGCCCTTTTTGGGAACAGACATTCAAATCGCTTAACAGCGCCAGCCATGCCCCCTTCACATCTTCCTTTTCCAGCGCTTCTTCCACGGCCGGCACTGCCGTCTTGCGGAAATAATTTTCTTTTTCCTCCGGGATATCCACTTTTACCCTTGTTTCCTGGTGTGCGCCGTTGGTATCCAAAAATGCCCGGCTGATATTCACGATTTCTTTCCCGCGCCACTTCAACACGAGCCTCGGTTCCTCCGTCACTACCGCAACGGCAACCGCTTCCAGGTTTTCTTCCGCCGCATAATCCAAAAAGGCATCCACATCCTTCGGGGCTACCACAACCGCCATCCTCTCCTGGGATTCCGAGATTGCCAGTTCCGTACCGTCCAGTCCGGCATATTTTTTCGGCACTTTGTCCAAATCCACGGTCAGCCCGTCCGCCAGTTCGCCGATTGCCACCGATACGCCGCCCGCGCCGAAATCGTTGCACTTTTTAATGAGCAGGCTGACTTCCTCCCTGCGGAACAGCCTTTGTATTTTACGCTCCGTGGGAGCATTCCCCTTCTGTACTTCCGCGCCGCATGTTTCAATGGAACTCTCCGTATGCACTTTCGAAGACCCTGTGGCGCCGCCGCAGCCGTCCCTTCCGGTCCGTCCGCCCAACAGAATGATGATATCGCCCGGCTCGGAATTTTCACGGATTACGTTCCTTCTTGGCGCCGCGCCCATCACCGCGCCGATTTCCATTCTTTTTGCCACATAATCCGGGTGGTAAATTTCCTTTACGTATCCCGTGGCAAGACCGATTTGGTTGCCGTAGGAGGAATATCCGTCCGCCGCGCCGCGCACCAGCTTCTTTTGGGAAAGTTTTCCTTTTAAGGTATCCGCCACGGGAACCGTGGGATCCGCCGCACCGGTCACACGCATCGCCTGATATACGTATCCGCGCCCGGAAAGCGGATCGCGGATGGCGCCCCCAAGGCAGGTGGCCGCGCCGCCGAAAGGCTCGATTTCCGTGGGATGGTTGTGGGTTTCGTTTTTAAAGAACACCAGCCATTCCTCCGTCACCGGTCCTTCGCCGTAATCCATTTCCACCGGAACGATAACGGAACAGGCGTTAATCTCATCGGATTCCTCCATGTCCTGCAGCTTCCCGTCTTTTTTCAGTTTGCGCATTGCCATCAGCGCCAAATCCATCAGACAGACAAACTTATCTTCCCTGCCCTGAAAAATTTCCTCCCTGGTATCGAGATAGCTTTGGTAAGTCGTCTCAATGGGGGAACGGTAATAACCCTCCCCGAATTCCACGTCCTTTAGCTCCGTGGAAAACGTCGTATGACGGCAATGATCGGACCAGTAAGTATCCAGCACCCTGATTTCCGTCATCGTGGGATTCCTGTGCTCCTCCGACCGGAAATAATTTTGGATATGCTTAAAATCCTTAAACGTCATGGCAAGCCCAAGGGAATCATACAGTTCCCGCAGCCCGTTTTCCGGCATGTCCGCAAAACCGTCCAGCACCGCCACATCCGCCGGTTCTTCAAAATCCGTTACCAGCGTTTCCGGTTTGCACATGTCCGTCTCCCTGGAATCCACCGGATTAATGCAGTACGACTTTATCTGCCCAAATTCCGCATCGGAAATCTTTCCCGTCACCAAATAAGTCACCGCCGTGCGGATAACCGGCTGCTCGTCTTCCCGTAAGAATTTCACGCACTGCACCGCCGAATCCGCCCGCTGGTCGAACTGCCCCGGCAGGAATTCCACGCTGAACACCCTTCCGTCCGCCGGGATTTCAATGGTTTCACGGTACAGGATGTCCACCGGCGGCTCCGAAAATACCATGCCGCATGCCGACTCAAACGTTTCCTCCGATACGTTTTCCACATCATAACGGATAAATACCCTGACATCCTCCACCCCTTTGATGTTTAAGTAACTTTGGATTTCTTCCTTCAGTTCCCGCGCCTTTACCGCAAAAGGCTTTTTCTTTTCCACATAAATACGCTTCACATTACCCATGATGAGTCCACATCCTCCTGACTTTGCCATTTTTCACTTCCTATTCCTCTGTTTCTATGATCAACCCCTGCATGATATAAAGGATTTCCCGGTCCACCGTTTCTTCCGTGATTCCCCTTGTCTGTGAGGCAATCTTAAGACCTTCCAGCACATACATAATATTCCTCGCCGCCCCTTTGGCATCTTCACAGTAAAATTCCCCGTTCTCCACGCCGGCCTCAATTAATTTCTCCACAATCCTGACCGCCATGTCGAACTTCTTCTTTAACGGGTTGTCTTTCTTTGGTACTTTATGCGCGAAAAAATATTCGTAGACCGCCATGGTAAGATTATTTTTCCGGCGCAGCAGTTCTTTCTTCTGTTCCTTTAAAAACAGTGCAAGGATATCCGACGGAAACGCATCCCCCCCGAAAAGTTCTTCCATTTCGCCGGTTTCCCCGGTCTCCGCCCCTTCCGATCCAAGTACTTCCAAAAACAGTTCCTGCGTACTGGAAAAATAAAGGTAAAGCCCGCCCCTGCTGATACCGCATGCATCCACGATATCCTTCATCGTTACATTCTTATACCCTTTTTCCACAAAAACCCCGCGTGCCGTATCCACAATATACTGTTTCTTCTGCCCTGACTTCTCACTCATTTGTGTAACCCCTTACCTGCCCGTACCTTTTCCATATCCCAATACCCTTATTTCCCGTCTTTTTATCTTTTTTTCTTTTTATCTTTTTTTCTTTTTATCTTTTTTCCCAGTAATCCAAAATCTCCTTCATTTTTACGAGCACTTTGAGAATGGAACCGTTGGTCACCCCCTGCGCCCATACGACGCCCCTCGTCATGCCTCCTAAGATGTATTTGGATAAAATCCCCTTTAAATCATCCATCTGGCGGATGGTTGCATGAGCGATATACTGTTGTTCCTCGGCTACCGTGCGTATCCGGTTCCTGGAATATACATAAGCATAATTCCTGTCCATAAGCTGCGTCTGTCTGGCATCCTTTACTAAATTCAGCAGATTGCCGTCATATACCGGAATGGTAATGGAATGCTCCGCGATTCCCTGTCCGCTGTATGTGCCGGATACGGCATCGTTCCCCTTCATGGTTTCCAGCCACGGGATATATTTGAGCAGGCGCTCCACATCCGGCCGGTACCCGTCGGCAATTTCCTGCATATAGCTTTCTTCCTTTTCCATGTCCCTGTCATCTCCCTGGTTTTCCCATAAATTATTTTTTTGTCCTATCCTAATCAATCCTAACTTAGAGCGCGTTTGAAAATTACTTTCTGGCAAATGTGCGTCACAATTTGTGGGAGATTAAAAGCAATTATGCTTTGCCAAATGAAGG
>CANTGP010000237.1 GCA_947653315.1 uncultured Lachnospiraceae bacterium | reverse complement strand
ATACCTTTTGTCCCGACGCATTGCCGATACAAGGATCCGAGCCCACTAACGTTGAGCGTGGAAAAGGAACGACAGAAGATAGAAGTGACAATACCGGTGAAGGGGAGTATCATTCGTTCGGAACAGGTCAGCAACGACATGTATGTTTCTATCGACTTAGTGGAGGAGATTATTGAAAGGCAGCTTAAGAAATATAAAAATAAGCTGGTGGACCAGCAGCAGGCGGCTGGCTTCTTCAAACAGGAATTCATTGATAAGGATTATATGGATGAGGAGGAAATCAAGATTATCCGTTCCAAGAAATTTGATATTAAGCCGATGTACCCGGAGGACGCATGTATCCAGATGGAGCTTCTCGGACACAGTTTCTTTGTATTCTGCAATGCGGAAACCGACCAGGTAAACGTGGTTTACAAGAGAAAAGGCAACACATATGGGCTGATTGAGCCGGAAGTATAGGCGGAATTTGGCGGAACCAGTGTTTTTAGGCGGAACGCAGGTTCCGCCTTTTTTGCACAGCCCCATGCAGAGGAAGATGCCGCCAAGGCGGTGCATGGGGCGCGCGGCGAGCAGGGGAAAAATTTTTCAACTGTCCAATTGGGTATATTCCCCGTTTTTTTTCATATATTGCTATGAGGTAAGAGGGACGGTGTGGCATGCAGTATTTGAAGAAGATCAGGTGTGCAATTTGGGCAGAACTGGTTCTGTTTTCGGTGTTTGGCATTCTGTGGGGGATACGGATTGTAAAGGGCGGCATTTCCCGCATCCCGGAGCAGGCTGTGGAAGTGGAGGTATTTGCGGAAGGGCAATACATTAAATGGGTGGATTTTAACGTATCCTATGAAGCGCTCTGTGAAGCATATAAGTGGGATGTGGAGTCGTGGAAGGAAGCCGCACAGCCAATAGGGGCCGGGAGTAGCGAAACAGGGCATATGGGAATGGGAAATGCCGGGACAAAAGGAGCGGACGGACAAAACGCAGGAACGGAACGGGCAGAAAAACAGGATACGGTGCATGTGGACTGGATTGAGCTTTTAGCATATGTGGGGACGAGACACGGGGGCAAATTTCCGTCGGGTACGGCAGCGGAAATCGCCGGGACGGCAAAGAAACTGATGGAAAAAGAAACGACCATGGCGGAGCTTACAAAGGACATGGAATATTATTCCTACTATTTGGAAGCCTACCAGGCGGTTTTAGGCGGTTATGTGGGGGAATACGAAATACAGAAACCCATGGAGGACGGAAGCGTCGAATGGCAGAAATGCTATGGGTTAAAGGCATTTTCACCGGTGGCGAAAGGATTTGAGTACAGCGATTATGACGATTTCGGGGCATCCAGAAGTTACGGTTATGCCAGACCCCATTTGGGTCATGACATGATGGGACAGACGGGAACCCCTATTATAGCCATTGAATCCGGTTACGTGGAAGCCATCGGCTGGAACCAGTATGGCGGTTGGCGGCTGGGCATCCGCAGTTTTGACGGAAAACGGTATTATTATTACGCCCACTTAAGGCAGAACTTTCCGTACTGCAAAGAACTGGAGGAAGGAAGCGTGGTGACTGCAGGCCAGGTTATCGGCTACATGGGACACACGGGTTACAGTAAAAAGGAAAATGTAAACAATATTGACGTAACCCATCTCCATTGGGGACTGCAGCTTATTTTTGACGAATCGCAGAAAGAAGGCAACAATGAAATATGGATTGACTGTTACAGCCTGACCCGCTTTTTATATAAGAACCGCTCGGAAACGGTAAAAAACGAGGAAACGAAGGAATGGCACCGCGTGTATGAAATGAGGGACCCCGCAGTGGAGGCATACGGTAAAAAGAAATAGGATGTGGAGCGTTACGGAGCAAAGCGGAAAGTGAAAAATCCCGATTGTGATATTCCCTTGAAAATGCTATAATAAAGCAAACGATTGCGCAAAACGGAGAGGGGCAGGACGGATGAAAACGATTCATGATGTGGCAAAGGAACTGGGAGTATCGGCGAGTACGGTTTCGAGGGCGATATCGGGAAAGGGGAGGATTGGGCAGGCAACGAGGGAACGAATCCTGCGCTATATAGAAGCGAGCGGCTATTATCCCAATGCCGTTGCGCAAAGTCTTGCGCAGGCAAGGACAAACAACATTGCGGTTATCCTGCCCAAAGTCCATACACTGACGGATATCCCTTTTTTTCATACCTGCATTTATGCCATCGAGGAAATTGCGCAGGCAAATGACTATGATATTTTGGTGGTAGTCACCAACGGCAGGGATACCAGACCCTTGGAACGGTTGATTTTAAACCGTAAGGCGGACGGCATGATATTGACGAGCACATATGAAAACGACTGTTTTGTTCCGCTCTTAAAAGAAAAAAAGATTCCTTTCGTTACGATTGGCGCGGTTCCGGACGGGGACGTGGTGCAGGTGGATAACGACAATGCCGGTGCCTGTATGGAACTGACGGGTGTGCTCTTGGCTAAAAAAATAGGGCGCATCGCTTATTTGGGAAACGGCATGGAACAGATGGTCAATAAAAGCCGGTTTCAGGGCTTTTGTGCTGCATATCTGCAGTACGGCGGGGAGCCGGACGGGGATATTCTGTATACGGATTTGGACAGTAAAGTGATGATTGAAAAAGCGGTGGACAGGCTCTTGCAGGAGGGCGTGGATTGTATGCTCTGCCAGGATGACTTTATTTGCAATGAAGTGGTACGCCTGTTGGCGGACCGGGGCATGCGGATTCCGGAAGACATAAAAGTGGCGTCCTGCCATTACAGCAGGATACTGGAAAATTATCCGGTTACATCGCTGAAATTTGATACCGGTACTTTGGCGGGTACGGCGTGCCGGCTCTTGTTTGATCTGCTGGACGGAAAAGAAGTGCCGGTAAAAACGGTACTGGATTATGAAATAAGCCTGAAGGAATCAACGAAGTAGGAAGTTTTGGATTTCCCCGGAAAAGGATTGTGGAAAACTGCCAAAAATGATTCGGAAATGTCGGTACATTTTATAAGTTGACAGATTTCCCGGCACTTGGTAGAATGAAGGAAAGGCAATCGGTTGCGCAAGGGAGCCGAATACCCGCATAAGTACGGCTGCTTGGCTCGTTGCTCGCGGGAATTAAAATATGCCGGATACCGGCAGGAACAGGGGTAAAATATGAGCGATTTTATTGTAAACATCATCCATCGGCCGGAAATGGTCCCCGAATATGCGGAGAAAGTAACCGGTCATGGAAAAGAAGAAGATATCGGGCGGAAGGCGCTTCTTACGGAGTCGTTGGACATTTTCAAATTCCAGCAGGAAACGGCGCATAAGAACGGTCTGAAAACAACGATTCAAATGACTTATGCCGCATTGTTTAATGAAGAAGCGATTCAAATAGCCAAAGAGCATCATGAAAAGTATGGGGATGAGATTTCCCTGTCCCTGCTTGGGCTGCCCTGTACGGAGTTCCGTGAAAAATATAAGACAAAGGACTTCTGTATCTGGATGTTCTCCATGGAGGACAAGAAACGCATTGTGGACGATGTATTCGGAAAATTCCGTGATACGTTCGGTTTTTACCCGGAATCCACCGGCTCTTACTATATGGATGCGGATTTGACGAATTACATAAAGGAAAAATACCCGACGGTAAAATGTGCGGTCGCAACCTGCTGGGAGGAAGGACCGAAAGCGTACCATACCTGCAATAATTCTTGGTATACATTTATGGACGGCGGTCCATGGAATCCATGGATTCCTTCCAAACAGAATACCCATGCACCGGCGGCAAATGAGGCGGAGGACAGCGGTATCGTGGCAATCCCGCACTTGTCCAGGGATTTGCTTGCCTGCTATGACGGGAACGGCTCCAATTTCGGGACCCATCCTCAAAATGTGCTGCGGGGCATGATTTATGATACGGAAACTTGGGAATTTCCTTACTTATTTAATTTAATAGACCAGTACCGGGATTTGGAAAAATACAATAACGGATATGCTTATAACATGATGTTTGTAGGTCCCGCATGGCTGAATAAAATGGGACGCTGGGAAGCCCCTTATGAGCTTTTGAAAAAAAGCTATGAAGAAGGCATGGCGTATTATGGAAACCTGAAAAAAGAAGGAAAACTAAGGGATATGACCATGGCGGAATTTGCGGATTACTACCGTGGTAAGAAGACGTATGAGGAACCGGAATGCGCTCTTTGGAGGGATATCCTGTACGGTTCCGACAAACAGTTATTCTGGTATTGCGACCCTTATATGAGGGTGTGCGTCAATATGGACCAGGGAGGCGCCATTGTGGATTTGCGTCCTTATGCGGCGAAACTGGAATGGCCGGTCGGTATCGGTACGAAACATGTGACGGATGCCTCTTATCCGTTCTTAATCCAAGAGAAATACCGCGCCGGATATTTCACCCATTATGCGGGGGAAGGCACCGTGAGAAGCGCCAAGCTGAAATATCAGGGGGAAGAAGGGGATTTGTGCCTGTGCCGCACGAAAGCGCATTTCTCGCAGGAAGGGAAAACGAGGATTTTAACGCTCGACCCTGTGGAAATTGAATTTTATGACCTGACCCTGACGCTGCAGAGTATCATTTCCTTTGAGGAAGGAAGCTCGGATATTAAGATAGAAAGAAAGATTTTGGACATGAGCAGACCGGATGCGGAAGTGGAAATCAACGAATATATGGTAGCATGTTACGGTACTACGGAATATTCCGAGGATATGACGGGTATTACCCTTGCCTGTGAAAAGGGCGGCGAGAGGGAAACGCTGTCTTATGAATACAAGTGCAGGAAGATGGAAAAGGCAGGGGCTACGGAAGTATCCGCCGTGATTCCACCGATTAGTACCAAGGTATCCATGAAGGCATCAAACGGGGACGCCGTGGGGTATGTAAAAGAAGGTTATGCATTCTCCCCGATGTTTACCCTTGGATATACCAAAAATCTGAAAGATAAGGAGGCGTTTGCGACATGGCTCAGGCTGGAAAAGGCAAATTAAATTACAGGTGTCCTTCTTGCTTTATGAGGGATTTGGATTTGGATATGTTCTATGACAAGGATAAGAAGGAATATTACTGCATCCGCTGCCAGTACAGGGGGACGGAGGAAGACGTCCTTGAGAAAAACCAACTGGCGAGGTTCCGTTACGGGGCAATGGCAAAACGGTATACGAAATTTGATTTTGACTGATGGAAGCGTCCGCAGTATTTTATGGCTGCGGATGCTTTTCCTTTATGCACAGCCCCGTGCAGAGGAATATGCCGCCAAGGCGGCGCACGGGGCGTGGGTAGGGAAGACACTTCCCTGTTCGATTCGGAGGAGGAA
>CANTGP010000236.1 GCA_947653315.1 uncultured Lachnospiraceae bacterium | reverse complement strand
AAACCGGCGATCATTTTGGAACTGAAAGTGGATGAGGATTGTATGGCGGCATTGGCACAGATAAAGGAAAAGAAGTATATGCAAAAGGCGGAAGAATATGCGGATGAGGTCATATTGGCGGGAATCAGTTATGACAGGACGGCAAAAAAACATCGTTGTGTCATGGAAAAAATAGAAGGAGGGATTCACACATGAAAATCGGTATTTTAGGAACCGGCGGAATCGTGAAGTCGATTGTAGCCACGTTAAAAGGCATGGAAAATGTGCAGTGTTATGCCATCGCGTCCCGCACGGCAGAGCGTGCGCGGGAAGCGGCGGAAGAATACGGTTTTGCAAAGGCATACGGCAGTTATGAGGATTTGGCGGCGGATGCGGAGGTGGAGCTCGTTTACATTGCCACGCCCCATTCCTGCCATTACGAGGATATGAAGATGTGCATCCGGTACGGAAAACCCGTGCTTTGTGAAAAAGCCTTTACCATGAATGCCGGACAGGCGCGGGAAGTGAAGGAGTTGGCACAAAAGGCGGGGGTTTTTGTGGCGGAGGCGATTTGGACCAGATACATGCCTTCCCGCAGACTGATTCAGGATATTTTGGAGAGCGGAATGATCGGCAGGATATCCATGCTGACGGCGAACCTGTCTTATCCCATCAGCGGAAAGCCGAGAATCGTTTTGCCGGAACTGGCAGGAGGCGCGCTGCTGGACGTGGGCGTGTACGGCTTAAACTTTGCGGTGATGCATTTCGGAAGGGAAATTGAACGCATCGAGTCTTCCGTCCGGTTTACGGATACGGGCGTGGACGGAATGGAAAGCATTACGCTGATGTATCAGGACGGCCGGACGGCAGTCCTGACCCATGGCATTTACGGCCGGTCGGACAGGAAAGGAATCTTTTACGGGGAAAAGGGCTATATCGTGGTGGAAAACATCAACAATCCCCAAAGCATTTCCGTATTTGACACGGATGACCGACTGGTACGGCGCATGGAAGTGCCGGAGCAGATTACCGGATACGAATATGAATTCCTGGAATGCATGGAGTGTATCGGAAACGGCAGGATAGAGAGCCGCTCCATGCCGTTGGAAGACAGCATATCCATGATGGAACTGATGGATTCCGTCCGAAGGGATTGGGGTCTTGTTTATCCGCAGGAGCGGTGACGGAAAAGGGAGTGGGAAAACAATGAAGAAATGTGAAATGAAGAAATATAAACGGATTTTTGTAATCGTCCTGGATTCGCTGGGAGTGGGGGCGCTTGGGGATGCGGCATCTTACGGTGATGCCGGAACGGATACGTTAGGGCATATCGCCGCTTCCGTGAACGGATTAAGGATTCCGAACCTGCGGAATCTCGGCTTGGCGAACCTGCATCCCATGGCGGGCGTGGCTCCCGTGGAAAAGCCCATGGGCTATTACATGAAATTAAAAGAAGCGAGTACGGGGAAAGATACGATGACCGGGCATTGGGAAATGATGGGACTGCATATTACGAAACCGTTCCGTACTTTTACGGAAACCGGATTTCCGCCGGAGCTGTTGGAGGAGTTGTCCAAAAGGACCGGGCGGACCATTATCGGCAACAAGAGCGCCAGCGGGACGGAGATTTTGGAGGAATTGGCGGAGGAGGAAATCGCCACGGGGCATATGATTGTTTATACTTCGGCGGATTCCGTGTTGCAGATTTGCGGGAACGAGGAAACGTTCGGGCTGGAGGAACTCTACCGCTGCTGTGAAATCGCGAGGGAGATTACGAGGAAGGACGAATGGAAGGTGGGACGTGTCATTGCAAGACCTTATACCGGAAAGAAGAAGGGGGAGTTTAAGCGTACCAGCAACCGTCATGATTATGCCCTGAAACCTTACGGAAGAACGGCGCTGGACGTTTTAAAGGATGCCGGTCTTTCCGTGATTTCCGTCGGGAAGATTTTCGATATTTTTGACGGGGAAGGGCTGACAGAGTCCAATAAGTCCAAAAGTTCGGTCCATGGGATGGAACAGACGATAGAGATAGCGGCCAGGGATTTTACGGGATTGTGTTATGTCAATTTGGTGGATTTCGACGCGCTGTGGGGGCACCGCAGGGATGTGAAAGGTTACGCGGCGGAATTGGAGCGGTTTGACGAAAAACTGGAGACGCTTCTCGGAGTACTGCGGGAAGACGACCTGCTGATTTTGACGGCGGACCATGGGAATGACCCGACCCATACCGGAACGGACCATACAAGGGAAAAAGTCCCGTTTTTGGCGTATTCCCCTTCCATGGAGGGTGCGGGAAAGCTGCCAGACCAGGATAATTTCGCGGTGGTCGGGGCAACGGTTGCGGATAATTTCGGACTGGAAATGCCGGAAGGAACCATAGGGCATTCGGTGCTTGGGCAGTTGGCGTAACGGATACCGCTGAAGAAAAAAGAAAGGAATGTTATATGGATAAAAGGGATGGAATAACCGGAATAAGAAAAAAGGAAATTCTTAAAAAAGTAGATCACACATTGCTGGCGCAGACGGCGACATGGGAAGAAATCCGCAAAATTCTGGATGACGGAATGAAATATAAGACGGCGTCCGCCTGCATACCGGCGTCTTACGTGAAGCGTGCCGCAGCGTATGTGGAAGGGAAGCTGCCTGTCTGCACAGTCATCGGATTCCCGAACGGTTACAGCACCGCTGCCGTGAAGGCGTTTGAGGCAGGGGATGCCGTCCGCAACGGAGCGGAGGAAATCGACATGGTGATTAACATCGGCAGTGTAAAGGATAAAAAGTACGGGGAAATCGAGGAGGAAATCCGTCAGGTGCATGAAGCATGCGGCGGGAAAATCCTGAAAGTAATCATCGAAACCTGCCTGCTGACGGATGATGAAAAGAAGAAGATGTGCGAAACCGTAACAAACGCAGGGGCGGAATATATTAAGACATCCACCGGTTTTTCCACAGCGGGCGCAACCTTTGCGGATGTGGCGCTGATGCGGGAACATGTGGGGAAAAACGTGAAAATAAAGGCGGCAGGGGGAATTACTTCTTTTGAAGATGCGGAAGAATTTCTCCGTCTTGGGGCGGACCGGCTGGGAACGAGCCGTTTGGTGAAACTGATGGAAAAGGATGAAAGCGAATAAAAACGGATGAAAGCGGAAGGCGGTAAGTCAAACAGAAAAACGGCATGGCCAAAGCCATGCCGTTTTCTGAAATTTTCCCGAAATTTTTCCGAAGCTGTTAAAATTCTCCCGTTTTCGGGCTCTTTGGTCTGTCGCTATCCGTACCGGTTTCGTTATGGTTTCCGTTTCTTCCGGCAGGAATTGTCTTTTGACCGCTGTCTTTTGGCTGATCTGACGGTCTGCCGTTTTGGATTTCCCCCGGACTGTCTTCTGCTCCTGTTTCGTTATTGCTGTTGTCCCCGTCTTCATCCCCATTTCCACCTCCGTTTTCATTTCCTGACGGCGCATGGTCAATGATGATGACGTAATCGGAGGCATGGGAGAAGGAGAGGCTGACCGTGCCGTCCGCTCCGATTTCCCCTGCGTTGCGGAAAACCAGTTTTCCGGAACTGTCATAGTAGTATAAATTCCCGGTGCCGCCGGCGTGACCGCTGCCGAGGTTTAAGGTAAGGTCTGCCCGGAACCCGAAGTCCCCGTTGTGCGTCAGGGACAACTGGGTGGAGGGTTTTCCTTCCGCAAGGGAATCCACAAGGCTGGGCGGAATGGCGTCCGTATCCATGGTTACTTCCAAATCGGTATCCTTAAGGACGGATGCAAGAACATCGGCTCCTCGGATGGACCAGCGGTAGGCGCCCATGTCGAGGACGATGTTTATTTCCTTTCCCTGGATGGCTTCCAACATTTCTTTCGGCACGACCGTTGCCTTTTTCATGTCAACGCGGACGGTTCCGCCGTTTTCCGTACGGTTGATTTCTTCTATGATTTTCCGAATTTCATCCATGGAAGGTTTTGTACCGGAGGGTTTGTCCGCAGAGGTGTCTTTTGGTTTGGCATTTGACACAAGGAATTCCCTGTCTTCGGTAATGGTTACGGTTTCCCCTGCCGCGCAGCCTTCCCATAAGATGTCGGTATACGTTTCATTTTCGGTAGGCAGTGTGAACGGGGCGCCTTTTGGCACGACGACGTATTGGCAGGAGCCGTCCGGGTATTTTAAAATGACGGCGCAGTTATAGTATACTGCCAAAAAGCTGATTTTTTTGTATCTTCCCAGGTCGGTTTCCGTACCGCCGGTCCATTCCTGCAGCAGCAGGCCCTTCAGGTGTTTTACGTTTTTAAAGGCGTCCGTGGCTTCCCCCTGGATGGCGGCATCGGAAAGGTTTTCCCCGTCCATGAGCATCAGTCCGCCGCCGCAGGTGAGCGCCCCGTCTTCCCCGCGGTAGGTATAGGAGATGTCCACGGTGGTTTTTCCCCGGTATACGGCGGTGGCATACAGGTCCGTCATCGGTTGGGACAGTCCGTCTTCCCCGGCGGTATCCGTCAGGACCCATGCTTCAAATCCCATTGCTTCCGCGCCCGCGGGTGCTTTCAGGGCTGCCAGGGCATCCTTTACGTCGGTGCCTTTTTCGTAGGAGGCGGCGATGACTTCGGATTTTTCGCTGCCGTTTTCATCCAGGTACCTGGTGTGCCATGCTACCTGACAGTTGTGATACTCCGCCTCTGCGGAAAAGTTTGCCCAGGCGCCGACCTGTATGGTACCGTCCATTTCGTCTTTTAGTTGAAAGCCCGAAAAGCCTTCCGTTTTTGCATCTTCCGGCAGCGGAAAGGTATCCAGCACCTCTTTAAAAGTGGTTTCTTTGGCGGTGAAGAAGGGAAAGACGGCGGTCTTTATTCCGTTGTCCTTTGTCATGTAGGTGAGTGTGACGTTGGCACAGCCTTTATCATAACGGGCATAAATATCATAGTTTCTGTCTTCCGGACCTTGAAACAGCAGTACGGAATCTTCGTCGATTTCCCGCTTATGCAGGTCGCCGTATTCCCATACCGCAGTCAGGCCTTCCATTGGCCGGGGCAGGGAGATGCCGAGCTCTCTTAAAGTAGTCCGTCTTCCTATATTTTCCACGGTTTGTGAGAACAGTTCAGAGCCATACCGAAAACTTCCGTCCGCCTGTTTTGCGAATCCGTAAAATGTGATTTTAACATCTTTTACATCCTCCCGGAAGGTATCCCCTGCTTTTACCCGGTAATACCATGGGTAAGTATCGCGCCAGTCTTCCAGAAAACTTTCCGCGTATGCTTTGTTTCCCCTTACATCGGATACGACCAAATCCGTAAGCGACCATTCGCAAGGATAAGCTTGGTCGGAGATATGGATGGTACCAATATATTCCCCGGTATCGTCGTGGTAATCCAGG
>CANTGP010000235.1 GCA_947653315.1 uncultured Lachnospiraceae bacterium | reverse complement strand
TACGATAAGAAAGTTCTTTTGACAGCGACGCAATGGGTGTATAGTGCTTGTCCGGTTTCCTGGGCGATTACGTTTGCCGCCCATGTGGTCTGCTATTTTGCCGTGCGGAAACATATTAAGAAAATATTGGGGGAATAGGGGAATCATGGAGAGACATAAATTCCAAGGATTATGGAGGAAATACGGAGATGAATGGCGCAAAAAAATATGATACGGTGGTTTTTGATTTGGACGGAACTCTTTTGGATACGCTGGAGGATTTGAAGGACAGCGTGAACCATGCGCTGGAGAGCGCAGGGATGCCGGTACGTTCTTTAGAGGAAATACGGAACTTTGTCGGGAACGGCGTAAGGCGCCTGATGGAGCTGGCAGTACCGGAAGGAGAGGAAAACCCGCGCTTTGGGGAAGTGTTTGAACGCTTCCGCAGCCATTACGGGCAGCACTGCAACGACAAAACGGCGCCGTATCCGCATATTATGGAGCTTTTAGCGGAGTTAAAAAAGAGGGGATATAAAATGGCGATTGTATCCAATAAATTTTACGACGGGGTGCAGGAGTTGAACCGCCTTTATTTTGCGGAATACGTGTCGGCAGCCATCGGGGAAAAGGAGGGGATACGCAAAAAGCCTGCGCCGGATACCGTATTTGCGGCATTGGAGGAGCTTGGCAGCAGTGTGGAATCGTCCGTTTACGTGGGGGATTCCGAGGTGGATATTGCCACGGCGGCAAACGCGGGGATGGACTGTATCGCGGTGGCATGGGGATTCCGCACAAGGGAGGAACAGGAAAAGGCCGGCGGCAGGGTATTTGCCGACGACCCGATGGATATTATTGACATTCTAATGTCTTGATATTTTAATGTCTTGACATTCTAATGTCTTGACATTTTAATGTCTTACAAACTAATGTGCCGGCGAAGCCGGCGGCGCGGCGAGTAGGGAGAAAATCTTCCCTACTCGAGATTCTGTCCGGAAGATGTGTCTCCGCCGTCTGAAGTTTGGCTTTCCGCCGCATTTTCCGTTGCATGGTCTGTTCCGTTTCCGCTTTCCGCCGTATTTGCGGATTGGCCGGTTTCGGTGTTTTCGTTCCCGGCATCCGCTGCCGCTTCTTTGGATTCGCCGTCAGATTCGGCATCTTCGTCTTCCGGCAGTGTCATGAGTACTTTACTGATACGGTTGTGGCTGATTCCTTTTACCTGTAACGTGATGCCGTCGTCGGTGGAAACGGTTTCCCCGTCTTCCGGAAGCCGGTCCAGGTATTCGATCATCAGTCCGCCGATGGAATCGTAGTCCTCCGAATGGAGTGCGGTATCCAGCGCGTCATTGATGTCGTCCAGTTTCATGCTGCCTTCCACCAGATAGCTGTTTTCTTCCACCTGCTGGATGAGTTCTTCTTCGTCTTCGTCATATTCGTCGCGGATTTCCCCGACGATTTCCTCCAAAAGGTCTTCCAGCGTAATCATGCCTACCGTCGCGCCGTATTCGTTGAGTACGAAAGCCACGCTGGCGGTGATTTCGCGCATTTCGATTAAAAGGTCCGCCGTCTTTTTGTATTCATAGGTATAATAGGCTTCCCGCATAATATTTTTGATGCAGAAATCCTCTTTTCCGGTTAAAAGGATAAAATCCTTAATGTTAATTAAGCCGATGACATTATCTTTGTCGTCTTCATATACGGGGAGTCTTGTGTACATATGCTCCTTGAAAACCGTCAGCACTTCGTCATAGCCCATATTTTGGTTGACGCTTACCATATCGATACGCGGAATCATGATATCCTTTGCCACCGCATCGCTGAAATCAAAGACATTATAAATGATTTCCCGTTCTTCCGATTCAATGACGCCGTCCTCATGGCTGACATCCACGTAGGTTTTTAATTCGGTTTCCGTCATCAGGCTGCCTTTTTTGCTGGTGTCGATATGCAGCAGCAGGGATATGCCTAAGGACAGTTTATCCACGAGGAAAACAATCGGGGTGAAAAGTTTCATCAGTCCGAGGATGACAGGGGCATATACCATGCATATTTTTTCCGAATAGAGCATGGCGGTGTTTTTAGGGATAATTTCCCCGAAAAGGAGAATGACTAAAGTGAGGACGCCGGTCGCAATCCCTACCGCATAACTTCCGAATGCCTTCGTGGCGAGGATGGTCGTCAGGGAAGACGCGGTCAGGTTGACGATATTGTTTCCGATTAGAATGGTACTTAACATTTTGCTGTACTGGTCCAATATTTTCAGTACTTTTGCCGCCGTATGGTTTCCGTCGTCGGCAAGGGCTTTTAACCGTACCCGGTTCGCGGTGGAAAGGGCGGTTTCCGCAGACGAAAAGAAAGCCGATAATGCGACTAAAACGAGAATAATGACAAGTTGTATGACACCAGTGGTATCCAAAGTATAATCACTCCTTATGTAGCAGAATTTTTGGTACATAGATACATATGCAATATTACTATATCGGCGTGTGGGTGTCAAGTGGGAGGAAACGCCCTAAAATAGCTGTTCCACGAGATAACGGTAAATTTCCTGGTTTTTGCGCTGCCAGTTATCGCAGATGGCGGCGGCGGATTCCTTCGTGGGGACGGAAAGGGTGATGTCCAAAAGGTGCAGGTCTTTTTCCTTCGCGACAAGGTGCGCTTCGTATTCGCCCGTGGTGGCTTTATAGTAGTCGGCGAGAATGGAGGATTCGTTGCGCATTTCGATTTCGTGTTCCGTGAAAAAATCCCGGATTTCGTTTTTGATGGCATCGCTGATGCGGTCTTCGAAGTAGGCAAGCGTGTTCGCACCTTCGGCGGTGAGCATAAGCCGGGTACGGTTCCCGGAGGGGCGGGCGGTAATTAAGGAGGCTTCTGTCAGTTCGCTGATTGCCTGCTGTAAGGTGAGGAAATTCGTATATTCCTTTTCCAAAATGAATTCACTGATTTGTGCGCCGGTCAGCGGGAAATCCACCCGGTCCAGCATGTATAGAATGATTAATTTGTAGAGGGTCAGCGATTCCTGCGGCATGGGGTATTGCTCCTTCCTTAATGCTTCTTTGTTTTATGTTGTTGTTTTATGTTGTTCCTGTTTTTGCCTTTTTGCTTTCGTGTTCCTTTTTGTTTTTATGTTTTCCCGTTTTGGTATTTTCCCTGGTAGGCATCAAGGAGTTTCATGCGGTGATGGAGCGCGTTCAGGACTTTTTTCTTTTCCAGGCTCCATAGCGGGGCAACCAGTAAATCCCTTGCGCCGTCCCCCGTAACGCGGTGGAGGACGGTGTCCGGGGAAAGGTGTTCGATGCAGCGGATCAGGATGTCCAGATATTCTTCCATGGAAAGGGTGCGGAAGCGTCCTTTTTCATAGTCGGCGGCGAGGTCCGTGCCTTTTAATACGTGCAAAAGCTGCAGTTTTACGCCAAATATGGGAAGGCGGTTTAAATATTCCACAGTCTGCAGCATCATGGCAGCGTCCTCCCCCGGCAGTCCCAAAATGACATGTACAATTACCGGAACGGACAGACCATGCAGCGCATCCACTGCCCGGTTAAAACACAAAAGGGGATATCCCCGCCGGATATAGGCGGCGGTTTCGGCATGGATGGTCTGTAAACCAAGCTCGATCCATAGGAATTTTTCCGGATAATCCTTTTTCAGCCGGCCGAGCAGTTCCAGTATTTCTTCCGGCAGGCAGTCGGGGCGGGTAGCGACGGAAATTCCGGCGGCAAGGGGATGTTCCAGGGCACTGCGGTAAAGCCGCTCCAAATGGGAAACCGGCGCATAAGTATTGGTATATGCCTGGAAATATGCGACAAACGGTTCCCGGCAGACCGGTTCCTTACTGCCTGTTTTGGCTGTGGGCAGCGTGTCCCGGAGGGGCGTCCCAAAGGCGGAATCCGCCGGATGCCAAAGGAAAGAGGGAGGAACGGCAAATTCACCGCTTCCTCCCGCACTGCAGAAGATGCATCCCCTGGTATCCAGCGTCCCGTCCCGGTTCGGGCAGGTGAAACCGGCATCAATGGAGATTTTCCGGAGCCGGTACCCGTATTGGTTTTTGAAAAACGCTTCCAGGGAGTAGTAGCGTTTTCCATGCCATTTCCCGTTTATGGGGGGAGGGGAGCATTTGCCGTTGCCGCTCATACGATATGGGATTTTACCGCTTCGGCAACCACTTGCGCCACTTTGGGGTTAAAGGCTTCCGGCAGGATGTTGTTTTCGTTTAATTCATGGTCCGGCACAAGTCCGGCGATGGCGTTTGCCGCAGCCAGTTTCATTTCTTCCGTAATCTGGGAAGCGCGTCCTTCCAGTGCTCCTTTGAATATGCCGGGAAATGCCACGACGTTATTGACCTGGTTGGGAAAATCGCTGCGTCCGGTGCCGACTACCCTGGCGCCGGCTTCTTTTGCCAAATCCGGCATGATTTCCGGTACGGGGTTTGCCATGGCGAACAGGATGGCATCTTTGTTCATGGAAGCCACCATTTCCTTGGAGACGATACCGGGAGCGGAAACGCCGACAAAAATATCCGCTCCTTTCAGCGCGTCGGCGAGGGTTCCCGTTTCATGGCCGGGATTGGTAATCTGCGCCATTTTTTCCTGCATCCAGTTTAATCCTTCCGTCTGTGTGGAGACGATGCCTACTTTGTCGCACATAAGGATATTGGTAAAACCGTAGGTCAGCAGCAGTTTGGTAATGGCGACGCCTGCGCTGCCCGCGCCGTTTACCACGACACGGCATTCCTCTTTTTTCTTTCCCGTTACTTTTAATGCATTGATGATGCCGGCAAGAACCACGATTGCCGTGCCGTGCTGGTCGTCGTGGAAGACCGGGATGTCAAGGATTTTTTTCAGGCGTTCCTCGATTTCAAAACAGCGGGGGGCGCTGATATCTTCCAGGTTGATACCGCCAAAACCCGGAGCCAGATAGGTGACTGCCTTAATGATTTCTTCCGTATCCTGTGTATCAAGACAGATGGGAACCGCGTTAATGCCCCCGAATTCCTTGAACAGAACAGCCTTTCCTTCCATGACGGGCATGGCGGCGTAAGGACCGATATTGCCAAGACCAAGAACCGCGCTGCCGTCCGATACGACGGCTACGGTATTTGCTTTCATGGTATAGGTATAGGCGGCTTCCCGGTCTTTTGCAATGACTTTGCACGGTTCCGCTACGCCCGGTGTGTAGGCGAGGGATAAGTCCTCGCGGGATTTTACGGGGGATTTGGATACGGTTTCCAGTTTCCCGTTCCATTGTTTATGAAGCTCTAACGCTTTTTCGTTTGTAGTCATATTGCACCTCGTTTCATGTAAAATGGATGTATGTTCCAAGTAACATGATATAATATTCGGGAGGACTCTGCAAGGGGGTAAACAAAAGAACC
>CANTGP010000234.1 GCA_947653315.1 uncultured Lachnospiraceae bacterium | reverse complement strand
CCATAAACCATTTGGCGGAAAGAATAAGAAATATCACCATTTTTTTGAACAGATGCTGCAGGACACAGGCGGCGTCAAACCGCAGCAGGAGGGTGAACGGAAACCGAAAATTGATTTCCGTGGCCACCGGAACTTCCATATTGCTTTTCCGTGGTAAATATTGTATGATTAACTCAAATTAGGGTTCAAAAGCACAGGTTGTGTCAGTTTGTTAATATGGAGGAAATATTATGGGAAAATACAGGATGGTAAAGTTATGTATGGCGCTTTGTTTGGCAGCCGGCGTGTTTGTCCTGCCGGCGAACCGGCTTGCGGTGCAGGCATCGGCGGCAGTCGTGGCGACGGTGCAGGGAACGGTGATGGCGGGGACGACTTCCGATTTATTGAAACTTTCCACGAACGAAGGAGATATGGAAATTAAGCTGGACAGCGGAACGGATACCAGCGCATGTAAAATCCTGCTGCCGGAATATAAAATCAGCGTGTCCGTTTCCCATGGTTCGGACGGTTATCTCCATGCGGTGAGGATTACCACGGAAGCGCAGGCGCCTACGGTGACGCTTGATTTTGCCACGTCGGCGACCGTGTCGGGGACGATTGGCGATAAGACGACGAGTGAGCTTTTGTATTTTAATACGCCGCAGGGGGAAATGGAGATTAAACTGGATTCCACCACGAATATGAGCGGATGTTCCGTGCTGGTGGTGGACAGGAGTTATAATATTGTCTGTGTGCGCGGCTCGGATGCTTATATGCATGCGGTCAGCATTTCCGATTCCATGACGGTACCGGTGGTTTCCGCACCGGGAACCGTAACGGGGACTGTGCCGGGAACCGTGCCGGGACCGGTGTCCGGGACCGGTCCCGCACCGTCGGCGCCGGCGAATGCCGCTTCCGCTTCGGTAACGGGAACCGTGACGGAGAGAACGGAGGAAAACTTTTTGTTTTTGCAAACCAACGGCGGTGAGATGCAGTTTGCCATCGATGCTTCCACGGATACCAGAAGCGGGATGGTGCTTACCCCCGGTAATAAACTGACGGTGGCCTTCTATCACGGCTCGGATGCATACCTCCATGCAGTCAGCATCGTGGGGATAAAGGATAATGTTGCGGCGCCGGATATGGATAAATCGGATGTGGCTACCGTTACGGGAACCGTGGGGGACGATTCGGACCAGAACGTGCTGTATTTGGATACCCAGCAGGGGGAAATGCAGTTGAAACTGGATGCGGTCAACAGCATTAATAACTGCAAAGCCTTTGTCAGCGGCAAGAAACTGACCCTGACCTGTACCCGCGGCTCGGATGCCTATATGCATGCGATCGATATTTGGGGGAATTAGGAATTAGGGGAAATTAGGAATTTAGGGAAACGGATGCTTTTGGGTTCGCCGTATACATAATGGGAGGGAAACGTACATAACCATATAAGGAAAACATCCGGGCAGGAGACGGTAGATCGTGTGTATGGTGGATACGGTAAGTTTTGGCACATGTTATAAGAAGAAAAATAAGAAGGAGAACGTGACGGTTACGGTGGAGTTCCCGAAGCAGCCGGAAGAAAAGGCACAGCGGGAATTTTACGGAAGGCTTAAGGAATTTATTTTGGAGGAGGATACCTGATATGGGGAAGCGGGTGAGGACTTTGCTCAGGGTATCTTCCAGGCAGCAGCTTCATGACGGCGATATCCCCATCCAGCGCGCGGAGGCCGCGGATTATATTGCCAAACGCCCGGACTGGGTATTTGACGGGGAATATATGGAAAAAGCGGTGTCTGCGTACAAAAACAGTGTGGAGGAGAGGGAAGTTCTGCAGGAAATCCTGGCGGATGCGGAGGAAAAAAAGTTTGACGTGCTGCTTACCTATATGTCGGACCGGATTGGCAGACAGGAGGAATACAGTTTTTATGTGGCGGCGTTAAACCGGCTGGGTATTGAGGTTTGGACGATTAAGGACGGGCAGTTGAAGACGCAGGAACATGTGGATAAACTTTTAAATTACATCCGTTTTTGGCAGAATGAGGGCGAGAGCAAAAAGACGGGGATGCGTGTCCGGGATACGCAAAAAGAGATGGTGAAAGCCGGAAAGTTTGTGGGAGGCAGGGCGCCTTTCGGTTACCGGCTGGTGCCGTCAGGCATGGTTAGCAATCATGGGAGGCTGTTAAAGAAGCTGGAAATCGTGGCACCGCAGGCGGACACGGTCCGGATGATTTACCGCCTTGCCGTCCATGAGGGTATGGGATATGAAAGGATTGCGAAGGAACTGAACCGGCAGGGGATACCGCCGGCGGCCTCGGCACAGTGGAAGGCGGCTGCCGTAAGGGGGATTCTCCTAAATCCCGTTTATATGGGTTATCCTGCCATAAACCGGAGAGTGAACCGGAACGGGTCGGTGCGCCTGGACCGGAGGGAGTGGGTGTATGCCGAAAAACAGGTGGCGGAGTTGGTCATCGTTTCAAAACGTGTTTGGGAGCAGGCACAGGAAATCAGGGAGGCGAGGAAAGCAAAAACCGCCGCATCCGGGGAACAGGCGGCACGGTTATACGGGGAAGGCAGCCATGTGCCGTTTACCACTTCCGGAAGGTTGGCCCTGACCGGGCTGGCTTTTTGCGGAAATTGCGGCAGCCCCTTAAGGAACGGCAGTTATTGGAACCGGTGGACGACAAAGGCGGGGGAGAGGAAAATATCCTTTACGGGCAGATATATCTGCGGCGGGAAATGCGGGGGACGTTCCTCCTATCCGCAGGATTATTTGGAAAACGCCGTGTTCGGGGTTGTGGAGCGTTTTTTGGAACGGGTAGGTCCTTTGGACATGGCAGAGGAATGGAAAGAAAGGATTAGGCGGCAGAGAGAAGCCGTGGAAAAAGAGCAAAAAGCCTTGGAACGGGAAGTGGCGGCATTAAGGCAGGACATCCGGACTTTTGAGGCGGAAATCCCGGAAGCCCTGCGGGGAAATTCCTGTTTTACCGTGGAAAAATTATCTTCCCTGCTGGGGGATAAGGAGCGGATGCTTGCAGAATGCAGGGAAAAAGCGGAGGAAAACCGGAAGAAACTGGAACGGATGACGGATTCCGGTACCGCTGCAAAAGAAGCTGCGGCTGTCAGCCGGGACTGGAAGCAGGAATTCAGGGAAGGAGATACGGCTTTTCGGAGGATGCTGCTTTTTTTACTGTTGGAGAAAGTGACGGTAACGGATGGGCAGATACGAATCCGGTTCCGCGTTGTGTGAAACCCCATGGTCTCGCGGTACCGGAACCAAGGCTATAATTTTACCATTACGTCTTCCACGGCCTATGATCAAAAATGGATGCGCGGCAGGAATATTTATGATAACATTGATTATCTGGTGGATACCGTGTTTGCGAATTTCCTGTCCCGTCCGGGCGTAAGGCAGCCTATTTTTACGTCTTACTGTGACGGAAAGCGGGTGACGTGCAGCGGGCTGAGCCAGTGGGGCTCAAAGTATCTTGGGGATGAAGGATATTCCGCCATTGAAATAATCCGGTATTATTACGGGAATGATATGTATATCAATTCGGCGGAAAGCATAGCGGGCGTTCCTTCTTCTTGGCCGGGATATGACCTGACGGTGGGTTCCACGGGGGATAAGGTGCGGCAGATGCAGCAGCAGTTAAACCGCATTGCGCAGAACTATCCGGCGATTCCCACGATTACGGCGGACGGTATATACGGTAGCCGGACGGCGGAAGCGGTGAGGACATTCCAGCGCATCTTTAACCTGCCGCAGTCGGGGGTGGTGGATTATCCTACCTGGTACCAAATATCCAATATTTATGTAGGGGTAACGCGTATCGCCGAGCCGGTGGGCTGACCGGCGGAACAGAATGGAGTTTGGGACGGGAAAGCGGGAGCCGGGACAGGGAAGCGGACTGCCCTGCCTGGTGCGGAAACCAAAACGGACGGCAGAAAGAAGGGTGAAAACGTGCAGGATGATAAAAAAGACAATCGGAAAAAGGGAAAGAGCAGGAAAAATATGGGAATAGCAAAAATCGGAAAAAACGCGAAAAACGGGAAGAACGGGAAAAAAAGAAAGCGGACGGCAAAATGGAGGAAAGAACTGGATAAGCAGACGGCAGGGATAATAAAAGAAAAAGCAAAAACGAAAAGAGCCTGTGAAAAAGTCCGCAGGAAGGCGGCAAAGGCAAGGAAAAAGAAAGTGGAGAAAACTTTTGACCGGCTTTTGGCGGGAACCTGTTTTCTGATATGTCTGGCTGCGGCATTAAAGGACGCGCAGGACAGGCGGAAGGCAGGAATGCCAGGAAAGACAGAAAAGGCAGGAAAGATCGAGTAGGGAAGATTTTTTCCCTACTCGCCGCGTCGCCTGCATGCTGTGAAACAGCAAACTTCCATATGCTGGTATCTTCCTTTGGGTGCCTGTGTGCATAAATAACGGGCAGGGGAAAATTTTCCCCTGCCCGATTGCCTTGGATGGACAGCCGAAACCGTTTAATCCAAATTCAGTCTTTTCTTTAACATATATTCCGAAAGGAAGAACATCGCGACACAGCAAATCGCCGATAATACGAATCCTCCGTAAAAATACCAGTTGTACATTGAACCAAAACCGGTGTAGTTATAAATGCTGTCCCAGTTCGAGTAAAGCAGTACGGACGAAGCAATGGAAGTTACCATTTGGATGATGACATATTCCGCAATGTACCATGCAACCGCACCCGCAATTTTATGCCGTTGGAACAACTGTCCCAGCGATATGGCGGTATAGAGCATCAGGATGGAGAAAAAGACACGGATAATCATGTACAGGACGCTGATTACCGTGTCCAGCATGATTCTTAAAAAATGTGCGTTTACCGATATCCCTAAAAGGTATCTCCATGTTTCCCACAGTTCATCCAATTCCAACAGGTCGCGGAAGAAGTTGATGCCGTCAAAGGAATACGCGGCGGCAAATACCAGCAAAGAAGTAGAGGAGCTGAGGGAAAAATATCCGCAGATCAACATCCGCCTCAGTGTAGAGGCAAATATCATTCATACAAAGAATCATCTTGACATAAGCCCGGAAGAGTATTCCCAGTATGATTTTGTAATAGCCGGATATCATTACGGGCTGCCCCATGGCTACTGCATTTCCAACTGGCTGTGGGGCCATGGGCTCAAACTAGGTGAAAAGCGTCTGAAAATCAAAAATACGGATATGGTGATTAAGGCTCTTTATGAAAACGATATTTCCATACTTACCCACCCGGGGGATAAGGGTCCCTTTGACATGTTTCCCATTGCTGAGGCATGCGCAGATACGGATACGTTAATGGAGATCAGTACATGGCATCCCCACATGACCGTAGAGGAAATTGAAATTGCGGCAAAGACGGATGCACAATTTATTATCAGCAGCGA
>CANTGP010000233.1 GCA_947653315.1 uncultured Lachnospiraceae bacterium | reverse complement strand
ATTGCCGACGGGAAAGCCGAGCTGGCAGACGCCCAAAAGGAACTGAATGATTCCAAAAAAGAGCTGGAAGACGGCAAGGCGGAGTTGGAGGAAAACAAAACCAAGCTGGAGGACGGCAAGAAGGAGCTGACACAGAAAAAGGAAGAAGTCACGAAACAGCTTGCGGAGACGGAAACGCAGTTATTGACGGCGAAGGCGGATTTGGAAGCCGCGAAGATTAATATTACGGCGCAGGTTACCATGATAAAGGAAATCCAGAAAAAGCTGGACGATGCCGTCGGGGATTCCACAGGAAGCATTGACGACCAGATTGCCGAAATCGACAGGCAGATTGCAATGGTGGACGAGCAGGCGGCGGCGCTGGACGGGCAGATTGCGGCACTTGATGCACAAATCGCTGAAATTGACGGGCAAATGGCGGCAATTGACGCAACCATAAGCTATGCCGGGAATTATCCTGACCAAACGGTGGAATACATACAGTCTTCGTTAGAGCATACCCCGCCGGAGACGGGAAACGTGGAGGAAATAAGGGCGGTACTCGGCGCGTATGAAAATTCCATGACTTCCGGTGAACTGACCGCGATTTTGGGCGAGCAGAGAAACGGGCTGGAAAGCCAAAAGGCGGCGCTGGAAGAAGAAAAGAACGGGCTGGCGGCGCAAAAGGAAGAACTTGCGCTCCAAAAAGCCCAGTTGGAGGAATCCAAAGAGCGTATCCTGCAAATACGGGAGGAACTCCAACAGTTTTTGGAGCAGAACGGGTTAAACATTCCCAACCTGGATTTTGACGATATGATAAACCAACTGGAAGACTCGCTGGGACCCATTAACGAAAACCTGGCGAAAGTGGACGAGGGGCTGAAACAGCTTTACCAGGGAAACCTTACGGCAGCCACGGAACTTGCCAATGCCCAAACGAAGCTGGATTTGGGTGAAATGCAGATGACGTTTGCCGAGGAGCAGCTTAAATCCGGTGAGAAGCAGCTTGAGGCCGGACAGGAACAGATTGATGATGCCGTGAAGCAGTTGGAAGATGCCCTGGACCAGTTAAAAGAAGGGGAAGATCAGTTGGACGAGGGGGCGGAGAAGTTAGCGGAAGCGAGGGAAGACGCTTACGCGAAAGCGGACATGACCGATATCCTTACCGTGGATACGGTGAAATCCCTGCTGGCGGCGCAGAATTTTTCCATGCCGGGAGGATACGTGACGGAAGACGGCATCGATTATTTGGTGCGCGTGGGTGATAAACCCGGTACGGTGGAGGAGCTTGCCGCCATGCCGATTTTAAATCCCGACATGGACGGTGTGGACGTGATAACCCTTGCCGATGTGGCGGATGTGTTCATGACGGACAATTCCGAAGAAATTTACACAAACATCAACGGAAGTCCGGGCGTACTGATTACGCTTCAGAAACAGACGGGGTATTCCACCGGGGATGTGTCCGATAAGTTGAAGGACAAGTTTGCGGCTATGTCGGCAGAAGATGAAAACCTGTCCATGATTATCCTGATGGATCAGGGGATTTACATTGACATGGTCATGGATTCCATCGTGAGCAGCCTGTTGTTTGGCGCCTTACTTGCTATTTTGGTGCTGATTCTGTTTTTGAAGGATTTGCGTCCGACCCTGATTATCGCGTTTTCCATTCCGATCAGTTTGGTGACGGCAATCGCCTGCATGTATTTCAGCGGCGTAACGTTAAACATTATTTCCCTGTCCGGGCTGTCTCTTGGCGTCGGTATGCTGGTGGATAATTCCATCGTGGTCATCGAAAACATTTACCGGATGCGTAGCGAAGGAAAGGGCGTGCGGGAGGCCGCCATCGAGGGGGCAAAAGAGGTGGCGGGCGCCATCATGGCGTCTACCCTCACTACGGTGTGTGTGTTCCTTCCGATTGTATTCACGGAAGGAATTACCAGGCAGTTGTTTGTGGATATGGGGCTGACCTTCGGTTATTCTCTGGTTGCGAGCCTTGTGGTGGCGCTTACCGTGGTGCCTGCACTGGCATCCAAGATGCTGCGCGGCAAAAAAGGCGCGGCATTTGGGAAAGCTGCCGGACCGGATGGCGGAAACGAAGACGGAAATGACGGCGTAAAGGAAAGCCGTTTCTTCACGGCGTTAATCGGCGGTTATGAAAAAGTGCTGCGGCTTTCCCTGCGGATGAAACCCGTCGTGCTGCTCATCGTGCTTGCACTGGTGGGAATCAGCGCTGCGCTGGCCATGTCAAGGGGAACCGCATTTATGCCCGAAATGGAAAGCACGCAGATTACCGTCAGCGTCACCCTGCCGGACGGTACGCCGTTAGCGGAAACGGGAGAACGGACCGATGAAATCATTGAACGGATCCGTACCATAGACGACGTGGTGGACGTGGGCGCCATGGCGAGTACGTCCAGCATGGCGCTGCTGACCGGCGGCGGAAACAGCGCGGACAATGCCACGGATATTTATGTGACATTAAAAGAGGATAAAGAGCTGACCGGAGATGAACTGGCGAAAAAAATCGAGGAAATGATGGCGGACATGGAAGACGTGGAACTGGTCATCAATACGTCTTCCATGGACATGAGCGCCCTTGGCGGCAGCGGAATATCCATCCAGGTACGGGGACGTGAAATCGATACGCTGCAGGAAATCGCCAGGGATGTGGCTGACATCGTGGCACAGACGGAAGGAACGGCGGAGGTGTCCGACGGCATGGAGGATTCGGCGGAGGAACTGCGTATCCTGATTGACCGTGACAAAACCATGGAGCACGGATTGACGGTGGCGCAGGTATTCCAGCAGATTGCGGCGAAACTGGCAGATGCTTCCAGCGCCACCACATTCGAGACGGAAATCCGGGAATATGACGTGTACGTAAAGAGCGCCAAGGATATTGCCCTGACGCGTGAGACCGTAAAAGCCCTTCTGATTGATGTGACCAAACAGGACGGTACCAAAGAGAAGGTGCGGCTTTCGGAGATTGCCCGGTTTGAGACAAAAGTATCCCCCACATCGGTAAACCGTGCGGAGCAGAACCGTTACATAGGGGTTTCCGCCTCCATTGCCGAAGGCTACAACGTGGGACTGGTATCACAGGAACTCCAAAAGAAACTGGATGCCTATGAGATGCCGGAGGGTTATACGCTGGTAATGAGCGGCGAAAACGAAACGATTATGGAAGCCATGGAACAGTTGGTGCTGATGTTAGTCCTTGCGATTATATTCATGTACCTGATTATGGTGGCGCAGTTCCAGTCCTTACTGTCCCCGTTCATCATTATGTTTACCATTCCGCTGGCATTTACCGGAGGATTCCTCGGATTGTATATCAGCGGCAGCGAAGTCAGCGTTATTTCGGTGATCGGATTTGTCATGCTGGCGGGCGTCATCGTGAATAACGGTATCGTGTTGGTGGATTATATCAACCAACTGCGGGAAGGCGGCATGGGGAAAAAAGAGGCGATTGTGGAAGCGGGCAGGACAAGGTTGCGTCCGGTACTGATGACGGCCATGACTACCATACTGGCGTTGTCCACCATGGCGTTCGGCCATGATATGGGTGCGGAACTGTCAAGACCCATGGCAATCGTTACCATCGGCGGGCTGATTTACGGGACGCTCTTAACGTTAATTGTCGTGCCGTGCATTTATGATATTTTCAGGCGGGAAAAAGACGTGGAAGACAGCGCGGAAGAATAGGACGCAGGAGGAAACGGATATGGGATGCGGGAGAGGGAGATAGGATATGGATTATGTGGAAAACAAGGGGAAGGAAAACCTGTCGCCCAAGGTGAAGGCGTTATACGGGGCGGTATTGGACCTGATTGGGGAAGACGTGGATATGCGTAACGTAAAAGTATCCGATCTTACATGCCGCGCAGGAATCGGAAAGGGGACTGCCTATGAGTATTTTCATAACAAGGAAGAAATCATAAGCAGCGCCCTGCTTTACCACATCAACGCCATTTGCAGCCAGGTGATGGAAGAAATCAGGAAAATGGAGGACTTCCCTTCCATGCTCCGCTATCTGTTCCTTTGTATGGACAGGGAGATTGAAAAAAGGGACTGTCTGGTCCAGTTCCTGCACCTGGTAACGGACAACAGCCCTGTGGGCAGGGTCATGCAGGAGAAGATGCACGGAAAAATGCATGGAAAAAAGCATGGAGAGAGTCCGGAAACCTGCATGCCCATGGATGTCATCGATTACATGGTGCAGACGGGAATCCGCCAGGGGGCAATCGCGGACGGGCTTCCTGCGGTTTACGTGAACTTTGCGCTGCTGTCGAAACTTTTGATGTATGCCATGTATATTGCGGCGGAGAAGAAGGGCGAAACCGTTTTGGGAGAGGACGGACATCATGCGGCAGCAGGATTTGTCGGCAGGGAAAGGATGCATGGGCTTTTGTGCGAAGGACTGCTGCGGGATTTGAAGGGACGGGCGGATTGTTTTTTGCAGTAAATGCCGAAATAAAAAAATATTTTTGCATTGACAAACAGGTTATATTCTGTTATAGTATTTTTCGGTGGTTGACACTGGGCACATACAGGGCGGTTGGCATGATGACGGTTGCCGTTTCTGCTGTTTGCCGGATAAGCTGCTATAGCACAGTCGGTAGTGCGCAACATTGGTAGTGTTGAGGTCACCAGTTCGATTCTGGTTAGCAGCTTTGGAATGGTTGAAAATAAAGACTTTTCAAGGAGATTACTCTTTGAAATGTCTTTATTTTTATTTCCGCGGGCAACGAGCCAAGTAGCCGCACTCGTGCGGATATTTGGCGACTGCCGCGAGTTAACCTGTTTTCAATTCTTTTGAAGTTTTCGACATAAAATAATTTGACAGGCGTATAATAATCACATATAATAAAAGTACGAAAAACCATACGAAATTAAGAGGTGATACTATGTTGGCAGTAAAGAGCATGGATGTACGTGATAATTTTAAGGAATGGTGTAATAAAGTAATAGGCGGTGAAACGCTTGTTGTATCAAGACCGAGGAATGAAAATGTTGTGATTGTATCTGAAAAGGAATATAACAGTCTGCAGAAAGCAAAAAGAAATGAGGAGTATCTGAAAAAATTAGATCATAGCTTTGTCCAATTGGAACAAGGTGAAGTAATTCATAAATCATTGGAGGAACTGAGGGCCATGATTGATGAATGATTTCACTTTTACTCACGACGCAATGGCTGAATTCATGGATTGGATTAAAAAAGACAAAAAAACGGCAAATAAAATTTACTCAATAATTGAAGATATTCGAAGAAACGGAGCAATGCAAGGCATTGGAAAGCCGGAGCCGCTGAAACATCGTCCAGGATATTCCAGACGGATTGATGAAAAAAACCGATTGGTGTACGATATTGATGAATTGCAGAATATTAAAATCATAT
>CANTGP010000232.1 GCA_947653315.1 uncultured Lachnospiraceae bacterium | reverse complement strand
CACCATTTTTTTGAACAGATGTTGCAGGACACAGGCGGCGCCAAACCGCAGCAGGAGGGTGAACGGAAACCGAAAATAGATTTCCGTGCGAGAAGGAATCTGCATATTGACACATACCTTCAGAGAGTCTATAATTTTTATGGACAGTAATGAGAATCAATATCAAAATATACGAGGTGAGGAACCATGACTCTGTATGAAGGCGAAAAGGGCGGAACTTATGAAGTGTGCGGCGTGTATGTGGAGGAGTCCGTGACCAGGAGGCTGCAGGCGCTTGGGTTGAATGACGGGACAAAGATAAGGATTTTAAACCGAAAGAGGAAAGGGGCGCTGATTATTCAGGTGCGGGGGACGAGACTGGCGCTCGGAGCGCATATTTCTTCCGGCATTGAAGTAAAAAACGAAGAGGAGGCGCACATCCATGATTGACCGTGAAATGATTGATAAAGGAAAAACCGTGCATGTCGCGTTTGTCGGGAATCCGAACTGCGGAAAAACCACTCTGTTTAACGCCATTACGGGCGCAAAATTAAAAGTTGCCAACTGGCCCGGCGTTACGGTGGAGAAGGTGGAGGGGGAATCGGAATATGAGGGCTTCCATCTAACCCTGGTGGATACTCCCGGTATTTATTCCCTGACCAGTTATACCATTGAGGAAAAAGTGACAAGACAGTGTGTGATGGACGATGATATCGAGGTCATCGTCAACATTGTGGATGCGTCTTCCTTGGAGCGGAACCTTTATTTAACCCTCCAGCTTTTGGAGCTTGGCAAACCGGTGGTGCTGGCATTAAACATGATGGATATTGTGGAGGAAAGGGGCATGGAAATTGATTTGCACCGCCTGCCGGAAATGCTTGGGGACATTCCCGTCGTCCCGGTTTCCGCCGCAAGGAGGACGGGGCTGGATATCCTGCTGCACGCGGTGGTCCACCATTACGAGGAAGGACCGAAAGGGGATGTGGTGGACTATGGCGGCTACATCGAGGATAAGCTCGCCAAACTGGAAGTGATGATGCAGGCGAATTATCCCACCCATTCTGCCGTGCGGTGGCATGCCATAAAAATGCTGGAAGACGATGAGGAGGTAAGGAGGGAGCATCCCATTTCCGTAACCAATGTGGTGGACCGGAGTTATGAAAAAGAAATCATCCAGGCAAAATACGATTACATAGAAGGCATTATGGAAGAAGTTCTTTTTAACCGGAAAAGGCGCAAAGACAGTACGGACAAGGCGGATGCGCTGCTGACCCATCCGGTGTGGGGTGTTCCCGCGTTTTTACTGATTATGGGCTTCGTTTTCTTCCTGACTTTTACGGTGGGAGACTTTTTAAAAGGATATTTTGAAGTTGTCCTGGAGCAGGTGTCTGCGGGTGCGGACGGGATATTTACTGCCATGGGCGTGGCAGGATGGATGAAATCACTGGTGGTGGACGGAATCATTGCGGGTGTCGGCGGAATCCTGACGTTTATCCCGAATATCTTTATCCTGTTTTTGGCGCTCGCCATACTGGAGGACAGCGGTTACATGTCGCGGGTGGCTTACGTAATGGACGGGATTATGGGGAAAGTGGGGCTTTCGGGTAAAGCATTCCTTCCCATGATTCTCGGCTTCGGCTGTACGGTTCCGGCGATCATGGCGACCCGTGCGCTGGAAACGGAGCATGACCGGAGGAAAACAATGATTGTTACGCCTTTTATGTCCTGTTCGGCGAGACTTCCCGTTTACGTGCTGTTTTCGGAAATGTTTTTCCCGGATTTCGCCGGTATTGCCGCTTTTTCCATGTATTTGACCGGTATGGTAATGGCGATTTTGGTGGCGAAAGTCATCCATAAGGCAGAGAAGGAAAAGGAAAATAATTCCCTTCTCATCGAACTGCCCGAATACAAAAGACCCAATCCCCGTACCATCCGAATCTATGTGTGGAATAAATTAAAGGATTATTTGTCCAAAGCCGGAACCACCATTTTCATCGCTTCGATTATCATATGGTTCATCCTGAATTTCGGTGCGGGCGGTATGGTGGAAGACCCTGCCGACAGTTTCGGCGCAGCCGTCGGGCGTTTCCTCGTACCGGTGCTCGTACCGGCGGGGCTTGGCATGTGGCAGATTGTGGTGGCGTTAATTTCCGGTATTTCCGCCAAGGAAGTGGTGGTTTCCAGCTTTGCGGTCCTGTTCGGCGTGGCAAATGCCAATTCCCAGGCCGGGATGCAGGCCATCGTGGAAAACATCCAAAGCATGAATCCCGGTTTCGGACCGCTCAACGCCCTGTCCCTTATGCTGTTCTGCCTGCTGTATGTACCGTGTATTGCCACGGTGGCGACAATCAAAAAAGAGAGCGGCTCGTGGAAATTTACGGCAGGCATGATTGTATTCCAGCTCGTATTCGCATGGACGGTATCCACGGTGGTATTCCAGGTCGGGAGCCTGTTTCTGTAAAGAAAAGCACCGGAACATTCCGGTACTGAATAATAAGTGAAAAAGAGTTTTTTTCTGTAAACCGCGGAAAAAAGCTCTTTTTTAGTGCGGTATGATGCAATTTTGATGCATTGCTGCTTTATAATGGAGAGAAACCGGCTGGTATGGACACATTGGGGCAAGGGAAACCGGGAAATGGACGGAAGGAAAAGCGGAAAAGAAGAAAAGTGGAAAAAGAAAAAATGAAAAAGAAAAAAGCGGAATACAGAGTCAACATCCCCACGGCAGACAACGGGGCATCCATTTTCCGGCGCTGCAAGCAGCGGGATAATGCAGCTACGGCAAACGGAAACGGATTAAAGGGATATGTTTTGCGAAGTTTTACGGCAATATGTTTGGGAATTTGGCTTTTCGGGTGCGGGTCTGCAGACAGAAATCCGGCAGGCAGTCCGAGGGATGGCGGAACCAATGTACCGGATACCGTTAATGTCAAAATTATGGCAGTTACGAAAGAAGAATCCGGGAACGGGAACACGGAAGGCAAATCGGGGGATGCCGCAGTCGGGGAAGAAAAGGGAGGAATTTGGGGAGGTGTGGAAGGAAATCGGACGGGAGATACCGACGGACCGGAAGGGGAATGGTTTTATAAATGCCTTCAAAACGGATGGCAGGGAAACCGTATGGCGTATGAAGACGGATATTACTATTTCCGCAGCCAGTCCGATTATTCCCTATGCCGCAGTGCGGGAGCGGGGAAAGAGACGGAAGTGCTGGCGGACCAGATACCGGGGGAAATTTATGTGCGGGGGCCGGATATCTTTTTTACGAATATCAGCGATGGACGCCGGCTTTACAAAGGATATACGGATGGAAGCGGATGGGAGAAGATCAGTGATTTTCCGGTTTGGAATATGATTGTCATGGGAGATGAAGTGTATTTCCGTTCCGCCTATCATCCCAAATGTGACGGCTTCGGACTGCAGGAAGAAGAAGGAACCGGGGATTATCTTTATTCCATGAACCTGAGCGGAACGGGTTGTAAGATGCTGGCTGCCGAAACGTGTACGGCATTTACCACGGACGGGGAATTTTTGTATTATCTGTCGGGTCTTGAAATATTCCGGTGTGCTTTAGACGGGAATCATAAGGAAAAAATGGCCACATTGGATAATCCGGCAGCCCACCTGATGGTCTATCGGAGAAATCTGTACCTGTTAGGACAAGGGGAAGATAACAGCCTTATGCGTATAGAGCTTGAAAAGAATGTGGAAGCCGAAGCCAAAGCAATTCCCGTTCTTTCCTGTCCGGACGCAAAAGGTTTTACGTTTTCCAACGGGGCGGCATTCCTGTTTTGGGACAGGGAAATCAAGGGATACGGACTGGAAACAGGGGAACCGGTATTCCATATCTGCCAGCCGGAAGAAGCAGAGACCGCTTTTTACAGGGAAAGGGCCGATGTCCCATGGCTGGATGAAGACCGGGGAGTATTTCTCGTAAACGGACAGTTATTTACCCGGTTATATGATTCGCCGGAAAAAGGGGTATTATGGTTTTATTACCATGAAAAAGAACAGGAGGGAAACCGTTTTTCCGTCTTTGAAGATGTGGAAGCCATGACAGCCGGGGAATTGGTGTCGGATTCCTCTATCGATACGGAGTGCATGTTTTACTGTCCGGGAAGAACAGCGGAAGGCGTCACGGAATTTTTGGATGGGGAATTTCACGGGGAAGCGGTTTACATATCGGAACAGGACGGAAAAGAATGCGGAACATTTTCCGTTTCGCTTCCGAAATTTGCGGATAACATAGAAGGCAGCGCCGCCATCAACCGAAAGCTGGAGCGGCTGTTTGAGGAATGCATGGCGGAAAAGGATTCTTTTTTTGAACAATTGGAAGCAAAAGAAAGTAAGGGATGGCATGGCTTCTTCGAGCGTTCTTTTGAATACCGCCTTCCGTATGTGGGAGAGCATTATGTATCCATGTTTTTCTGTGAAAGAGGGTATATGGGAGGCTCTTGGGAAAATGCGCACCCCATAACCTTTGACCGTTATACGGGGGAGCAGCTTTCCCTGGACGACCTTTTTTCGGCGGAACCGAATGTATATAAGAAAAGGCTGTTTGGCGCCGTTTATAAGTATATGGAAAAAAACGGATGCGGTTTTTCAGGCTCCATGGAAAGTAATACATTGGAGAGAAAATGGGAGCCGGACAACTTTTACCTGACGCCGGACGGGATTGTTCTTTGTTATGGGGAATATACCATAGGACCGGGAAGTTGGGATACCCCAAGGTTTGAAATCCCCTACGCCCGGTTTGCGGATTTGTTGAAATAGAAAGATGCTATCCCATGGATTTGCATAAGCCTGTTTTTTTCAGGAAGCGGCGCTGGAATACAAAGGATGTCGATTGCCTGTTGCAGCAAATGCATTTTGTAACCGCGCTTGGCGCAGGTTTTAAAATCTTTTTTAAATTTAGCGGAATAACGTACATCAAGCATACTTATTCCTCCATCAGTTCGGCAAACAAATCTGCCGTGCTGCCTGTAAATACAGTACCGCCGCCGCTTTCAAGTTCCTGCATAGCTTCCATGGTTTCAGCATTGGGCATTTCTTCGGGGATAGCCGCTCCCTGCAGGTAGGCAATAATGTAGTACATTTTACTTTCCGGTATTTGGTCGATAAGGCTTTTTGCAAATTCTCTGGAACTCATAACGCCACATTCTTTCTTTATTATATTATCAGGCTTATGCTAAGTCTTAAATTTGTCTGATAAATATATGTGTAAGACATACCTTTTTATCATATTATATCCAAAAATGTTATGTTTGTATAGTTTGTAAAAGTCCCGACATAACAATTCAGCCTGAAAGGTTGTGTTGGGATGCGGAAGCGGACACACGGGAGGGATTTTTTTGCAGGGTGGCGGCAGCGGGATTGCATGTCCCGGATTTTCCGTGCTTCGTTTCCGGCGGGAGT
>CANTGP010000231.1 GCA_947653315.1 uncultured Lachnospiraceae bacterium | reverse complement strand
ATCATCTACCTATACTTTTTTGGACGTTACACACAGCAGGAAATCGGGGAACTATGGGGGACTATGTGATGGAAATGTACAATATTGGCGCCGGTCTGAAAAAACTGCGGAAGGCTCACCGTTTAAAACAAAAACAGGTGGCGGAATATCTTGGGATTTCCCAGCAGTCCTATTCCAATTATGAGCGCAACGCACGGGAAATCCCCGCCGCCCATGCGGTCAAACTCGCCGATATGTACCAAATCAGCACGGATTGTTTATACGGCATCCCCCACCCTTTGGCTGACTACGGACCGTGTCCCGGTCCGGACATGCTGCCGGCCGAAGTGGAAACCCTTATTTGCCTGCAGAATATGGACGAAAAAAACCGGCAGGCATTCCTCCGGTTTTTATCTTATTTATGCACCGCACAGGAGAAGGGACTTTGAACGCTACACGCGGATTTTCACGCCTTTTCCGTCCCGTTTCCCCGCCTTCAGCTTATTTAACTCCACCTGCTTGCCTTTATATTCAATCGTCTGATCCACAAAGTCCATGGTATAGTAAACCTGTTCCACGAAATCCTTTGCCCCCAGTTTCATGCCCCGGACACCGATGGCTCCCTTTTTCTTTTCCGGTATTTCCTCCAACGCAAAACGCAGGAAATATCCTTCCGCCGTCTGTAAAATGATATTCTTCTGCTCCTTTAAAATGACGACGGAAACCACTTCGTCCCCTTCCGACAGCTTCGTTGCCGCCACCGTGCGCTTTGAAACATCAAACTCGCCGCCGTCCACGATTTTTAACATGGACTGTTTCGTGGCAAAAACCAGGCGGTACAGATTTAAATCCGACTGGCCGGCCGCAAGGATAATCTGTTCCTTTTCCGCGCTGTAATTGCTGACATTGTCCACCGGCACGCCTTTGTCCCGGAATTTACCGAAAGGAAGGTCGGACACCTTAACGGTATAAAGCTGTCCGGTATTAGTGAAAATGCAGATTCTTCCCGTGTTTTTGCAGGGGAACACATACCGGTTCTCGGCGTCCGCCGCTTCCCTGTTGCGCTCATAAGCCGCCATATCCACGGTTTTTACGTATCCGAAACGGTCCATCAGGCACATGACTTCCATTTCCTCGATTTTCTTTTCCTCGTATACCGCTTCTTCCCCGTTTTCCACCACCGTCCTTCTCGGCCTGCCGTATTCCTTCTTCATGGCATCCAGCTCGTTCATAATGACCTGCGCCATGGAATCCCTGCGGTCCAAAATGTCTTCATACCGGTAAATATTCGCCATGGTTTCCTCATGTTCTTTCATCAGCGCCTCGATTTCCAAGCCGATTAATTTATACAGACGCATGTCCAAAATGGCATTCGCCTGTTTTTCGGTAAAACGCAGTTGTTCCGCCATCACCCTGGATTCCCTGGATTTGAACCGGATCCCCTGGGTCTTCCCTTCCACCAGACACGCCTTCACCATGGCACGGTCCCTGCTGCCCCGCAGGATTTCGATGATTAGGTCGATGACGTTGCACGCTTTGATTAACCCTTCCTGAACCTCCCTGCGTTCCCGCTCTTTTTCCAGCAGCGTCGTATATTTCCTCGTCGCCACCTCGAACTGGAAATCCACGCTCGCCTTTATGACCTGCTTCATGCCAAGGATTTCCGGCCTTCCGCCCGCTATGGCGAGCATGTTTACGCCGAAAGTATCTTCCAGCCGGGTTTTCTTGTAGAGCATGTTCTTAAAGTTCTCCACGTCCGCGTCTTTCTTAAGCTCTATGACGATGCGGATGCCTTCCTTGGAGGACTGGTTGGAGATATCCACGATGTCCTGTGTCTTTTTCGTCTCCGCCAGGGCTGCCACGTCGGATAAAAACTTGGAAATGTTGGCGCCTATCATGGGATAGGGAATCTCAGTAATGACAAGATTGGTCCTGCCGCCCTTTGCCTTTTCCACTTCCACTTTTCCCCGCACCTTAATTTTGCCCGTGCCGGTTTCGTAAATTTCCAAAAGCTCGTCCTTATTGATGACAATCCCGCCCGTGGGAAAATCCGGTCCCTTCACATAGCGCATCAGCTCCTTTGTGGTGATGTCCGGATTTTTCATGTATGCCTTCGTTGCGTCTATGACTTCGCCCAGGTTATGGGGCGGTATGCTGGTCGCCATGCCCACGGCGATGCCCTCGGAGCCGTTCACCAAAAGGTTCGGGATTTTCACCGGAAGCACCGACGGCTCCTTCTCCGTCTCGTCAAAATTCGGGACGAAGTCCACCACATCCTTGTCCAAATCCGCAAGAAACGCTTCCTGCGTCACCTTTTGAAGCCGTGCTTCCGTGTAACGCATGGCAGCCGCACCGTCGCCCTCGATATTGCCGAAGTTGCCGTGTCCGTCAATGAGCGGCATTCCCCTTTTGAAATCCTGCGCCATGACCACCAGCGCTTCATAGATGGAGCTGTCCCCGTGGGGATGGTATTTACCCATGGTATCGCCGACAATCCGGGCGCATTTACGGAACGGCCTGTCATGGCGGATACCCAGTTCATGCATGTCGTATAACGTCCTGCGCTGCACCGGTTTTAACCCGTCCCTGACATCGGGCAGCGCCCTGGCGATGATTACGCTCATGGCATAATCGATAAAAGATTTCTGCATCACTTCCGAATATTCTGTTTTGATAATCCTGCTGTCATCCATGGTTCTCCGTTCCTTTCCCTGCCGTTTTGGCTGGAGCGTGTTTGAAAATTCAGTCCCGGCATCGATCGGAAAGCAATTTTCAAACACGCTCTAAGCGGACATTTACCGCAAAAATCAAACATCCAGTTCCGCATCCGTGGCGTGTTCGTAAATAAATGCTTTACGGGGCGGTACTTCCGTCCCCATTAACATCTCCGTCACCTCCGATGCCATACGCGCATCCTCGATTTCCACCAGCTTTAAAAGCCGTGTTTCGGGATCCAGCGTCGTTTCCCACAACTGTCCGGCATCCATTTCCCCAAGTCCCTTATACCTTTGCAGCGTAAACGGTCCCTTATGGCGTTTCCGGTAACGTTCCAACGCCTTATCGTCATACAGGTACTCCTCCGCCCCCTTGGCGGGCATGGCTTTGTACAAAGGCGGCATGGCAAGGTACACATGCCCCTCGTAAATGAGTTCCGGCATGAACCGGTAAAACAGCGTTAAAAGCAGCGTGGAAATATGGGAACCGTCCACATCCGCATCCGTCATAATGATAATTTTGTCATAACGCAGCTTGGATATATCAAAATCATTGCCGTATCCTTCGGAAAACCCGCAGCCGAAGGCATTGATCATCGTTTTAATCTCCGCATTGGCAAGCACTTTGTCAATGCTGGCTTTTTCCACGTTCAGTATTTTACCGCGGATGGGTAGGATTGCCTGGAATGCCCGGTTCCTGGCCATTTTCGCACTTCCTCCCGCGGAATCCCCTTCCACAATGAAAATCTCGCACTTGGAGGCATCCCGCGACTCACAGTTTGCCAGTTTTCCGTTGGAATCAAAGGAAAATTTCTGTTTGGTCAGCATGTTCGTCTTGGCTTTTTCCTCCGTCCTGCGGATTTTCGCCGCCTTTTCCGCACAGCCGATGACATTTTTCAGGGTTTCCAGATTGCGGTCGAAATAGCGGACGATTTCTTCCCCCGTTACTTTGCCGACCACCTTCGCCGCATCCTGGTTATCCAGTTTCGTCTTTGTCTGTCCTTCGAAACGCGGGTCGGGATGCTTAATGGATACCACCGCCGTCATGCCGTTACGCACATCCGCCCCCGTAAAGTTCACGTCCTTTTCCTTTAAAATGTTCAGTTCCCGCGCATAGGTATTGATGGCGTTGGTGAACACGGTCTTAAACCCGGTCAGGTGGGTGCCGCCCTCGGAATTGTAAATATTGTTGCAGAAACCAAGCACGTTTTCATGGAATTCATTCACGTACTGAAATGCCACTTCCACGGAAATTCCGTCGCTCTCCCCCTGGAAATAAATGACGTCATGAACCGGTTCCTTGGACTTATTCATGTCCTTAATGAAACCGACAATCCCTTCCGGCTCATGGAATTCCGTTTTTTCCGCCGGTTCCTTCCGTTTATCCGTAAATATAATAGTCAGCTCCGGGTTTAAGTAAGCGGTTTCATGCAGCCTGCTCTTTACGTCGTCTTCCTTAAACCTTGTCTTGTCAAAAATCGTATCGTCCGGCAGGAAATTAATCTTCGTTCCCGTTTCCCTCGTTTTGCCGATAACGGGAAGCAGCCCGTCCTTTAATTCTAGGACGGGATTCCCCCTCTCATACCGGTCCTCATAAATGAAACCGCCATGCTTCACCTGCACCGTAAGGTGGGTGGACAATGCGTTGACCACCGATGACCCTACCCCGTGCAGGCCGCCGCTGGTCTTATACGCAGAATTGTCGAATTTACCGCCCGCATGGAGCGTGGTAAAAACCAAACGTTCCGCACTGACGCCTTTTTCATGCATCCCGACGGGAATCCCCCGCCCGTTGTCCTCTATGGTGGCGGAACCGTCCGCCTCCAGCGTCACCTTTATTTTATCACAATGTCCCGCCAAATGTTCATCCACCGCATTATCCACGATTTCATAAATTAAATG
The DNA here is from genome assembly GCA_947653315.1 of uncultured Lachnospiraceae bacterium. Taxonomy (GTDB): domain Bacteria; phylum Bacillota; class Clostridia; order Lachnospirales; family Lachnospiraceae; genus Kineothrix. Next base: position 801 of record CANTGP010000231.1, on the reverse strand, counting down.
GTTCAGCCCTTTTGTCGAAACACTCCCAATATACATCCCCGGACGTTTCCGGACCGCCTCCAGCCCTTCCAGGACCGTTATGCTCGAAGCCCCGTATGTATCCGTCTTTGCCATCGCTTCCACCCTTTCTTTCCATTAAAACCATGACTGCCCGTAAAAACACAGTTTGTAGTATAGCATAGAATTTATGGATTGGAAAGATAAAAATGCATGTTGGGGGTAACAGACGTTCCTCTATCCGGGTGGGCAGCTCTACATGGGCTGTGCAACAAAAAACAAGGAACCGCATCCCGCAATTCCTTGTTTTCCTGTTTCTTTACGGTCAGTCAACCGCAATGATTTCTTTTTTGTTGTAAGAGCCACATTTTTTACAAACTCTGTGGGGCATCATCAATGCGCCGCACTTGCTGCATTTTACCAATGTGGGAGCGCTCATTTTCCAGTTCGCCCTTCTCTTATCAACCTTAACATTATAATCTCCATCATCCTTAACGGTGATATCAACTGTAGCCATCAGCTTTGAAACATCAAACTTATGACTGTTCAGTCTTGGGGCGTCAAGCTCAATAACAACATCACTTGTTATATCACAATCAAGCAATGGAGCATATACCATCATATTACGCGTATTAAAGTTATCAAATGCTCCCATCGGCAATGAGCCGTCTATTGTAGCACCGTTCTGAACCTGCTGATAAACTTCGTCAGCGTCAAATACTCTGATGATTCTTTCGCCGCAGTCATACAGGATAAACGGTTTCTTTTCATCATACAGCCAGCTGTCAAATATCTGCAGCCCAT
>CANTGP010000230.1 GCA_947653315.1 uncultured Lachnospiraceae bacterium | reverse complement strand
CATCAAGCAATGGAAAAATATGTACCTAAAAAAGAAGGTTATTTGCGAGAAAAGTGAAAGCGGAGGTATATGGCAATGAGTCTTTTGGAAGAATTGAAAAGTCTTGGCGTGGACGTGGATGGGGGAGTCCACAGACTGAACGGGAACCAGTCCCTGTATGAAAGAATGATATTTAAATTTTTGGATATGATGAGAAAATCCGTAGTTTCGCCGGATTTCGACGGTAATGACTATGCTGACGTAATCGAAGTGGCACATGCTTTAAAAGGTGCGGCGGGAAATTTGTCCGTAACGCCTATTTATGAGGCATATGGGAAAATCGTGGATTTGCTCCGAAACCAGGAACCGGAAGAAGCGAGGAAAGTCCTTCATGATGTACTGCCCGTACAGGAGCAGATTTTGGATTGCATAGAGAAACATAAATCATAATTATCATATTAAGAAGCAGTGGAAAGAGGACTGTTATGGAAAAGGAAAAAACAATACTTATCGTGGATGATGTGGAAATCAACCGCATGATCCTGGCCGAAATATTTAGCGGCAGTTACCATATTATGGAAGCGGGAAGCGGTGCGGAAGCCATTGAAATGATTAACGGCAATAACGATATCGCGGCAGTGCTTTTGGATCTTCTGATGCCCGGCGTAAGCGGCCTTGGCGTTTTGGAAGATATGAACCAGACCGGGAAAATCAAGCATATCCCGGTATTTCTCATAACGGCGGCGGAAAGTGAAGCCGTATTGATGGAAGGTTATCATTTGGGAGCGGTGGATGTAATCCGGAAACCGTTTATGACGCAGTTTTTGCAATGCCGTGTCGGCAACTTAATTGAACTGTATGCCCACAGGAATGCCTTGGAGGATCTTGTGGCAAAACAGGTGGCGCAGCTTAAGGAAATCAACCAGTCCATGGTGGAAACACTGGCGGCCATCATCGAGTTCCGTGACTGCGAATCCGGGGAGCATGTAAAACGTATCGGCAGGCTGACGAGGATTATGATGACGGAAGTAAGCAGTACATATCCGGAATATTACCTGCCTAAGAAGGAAATTGACAAGATTGTGACATCGTCCATTCTCCATGACATCGGAAAGATTTCCATACCGGATCATATCCTGAACAAGCCGGGCAGATTGACGGCGGAAGAATTTGAAATCATGAAGCAGCACACAGTGAAGGGCTGTGAGATACTTCAGAACATTCCGGACGTGATGGATAAGGGGATTTACGGTTACAGCTATGATATCTGCAGGCACCACCATGAACGTTGGGACGGGAAGGGGTACCCGGACGGACTTGCCGGTGACGAGATATCCATTTGGGCGCAGGTAGTGGCGGTTGCCGATGTGTACGATGCGTTGACGTCAGAGAGGGTATACAAGGCGGCATACAGCAGGGAAAAGGCAGTGGACATGATTTACAATGGGGAGTGCGGTACCTTTAACCCGAAACTTTTGGAGGTGTTCAGGGGGGCGTTGGATAAGCTGTTAAGCGAAGGATAAGGGGAACGGAATATAAGGGTCGGGGAAATGAGCGAACATATAAGAGAGAGTATGTATATGGATAAAAATGTGACAAAGCTGATACGGCGTGGCTTCTTGAGTATTATGGTTATCTGTGTAGTGGTATTTGTTTTGTTGACTGCTTTTATGTCGAAAAAAACAGAAGAATCCATTGTGGAAGTAAGCGATATTTACATGTCCGAAATGAATATGCAGATTCAACAGAAATTCAGCGCCATTATGGGACTTTGCCTGGACAGGGTGGAAGGAATCGTAAAAGGAACGCCGCCCTCGGATATGGAAATTACGGACGGAATGCTGGAAGTCATGCAGAAAGATGCACAAATACGGAATTTTACATGGCTTGGCCTGTATACGTCGGAGGATAAGATACAGACGGTTTACGGCGGTGAAATGAAGATTGACGGGGAAGAAGATATCCGCCATTATTTGGATACGGACGGAAAGGTGATTACGAGGGGAACCGACAGCGGCGGGAATAAGATACTCCTGCTTGGCATAACGGTGGAATACCAGCTAAGGGATGGGGGCAGGAGTGTTGCCCTTATTGCCGGTATTCCCATGGATTTCCTGAAAAATTCCCTGTTTTTGGATGAGGAAAAAGCGACTTTGTATTCCCATGTTATCGATTCTTCCGGGAATTTTATCATACGCAGCAGCGATGCATACCGCGAGAATTATTTTGACCGGATCAGGGAAGAATATGAGGAACTGGACGGCAAGGTGGCGGAGAATTATGTGCAGGAGCTTCAGGCAGCCATGGATGATGGCGAAGATTATTCCTCCCTTTTCCTGACGAAAGGAAAGGTGCAGCATTTGTACTGCTCTCCGCTTTCCGAAAATGCGGAGTGGTACCTGATTACGAATATGCCGGAAGGCGTTTTGGATGAGTCCATTACAAAACTGGATTCTTTGCGCACATTAATCATGATTGGTTCCGCTGCGGTCATTATGGTTGCAATGTCAGTGATTTTTATTCTTTACTATAAGTTTTCACAGCAGCAGATGAGAAATTTGGTGGAGGCGCAGAAAGAGGCGGTTGCCGCGCAAAAGGAAGCCGTTGCCGCCAATATGGCAAAGAGCGAGTTCCTTTCCAATATGAGCCACGATATCCGCACACCGATGAATGCCATCATCGGAATGACGGAGATTGCGCTCCGCAATATGCAGGATACCCTGAGGGTGGAAGATTGCCTGCATAAAGTAAAGCTGTCCAGCAAGCATCTGCTTGGATTGATTAACGATGTGCTGGATATGTCTAAGATCGAAAGCGGAAAGATGACGCTCAGTATGGAGCCGATGTCTTTACGGGAAACCATGGACGATATCGTCAATATCATACAGCCGCAGGTAAAAGAGCGGAAACAGTATTTTGATATTTTTATTGATAAAATCATTGCGGAAGTGGTATTCTGCGACAGTGTCCGCCTGAATCAAGTATTGTTAAATTTCCTGTCCAACGCGGTGAAATTTACGCCGGAGGGCGGAAGAATTGAGGTGTATCTGTTCCAGGAAGCATCGCCAAAGGGTGAGGAATATGTAAGGACCCATTTCCGTGTGACGGATACCGGTATCGGTATGTCGGAGGATTTCCAAAGGAAGATTTTCGACACGTTTACGCGGGAGGAAACGGACCAGGTGCATAAGATTACCGGAACGGGTCTTGGCATGGCAATCACGAAATGTATCGTGGATTTGATGGGAGGAACCATTGAGCTGCACAGCGGGCAGGGAAAAGGAAGCGATTTCCATGTAGTTGTGGATTTGAAGAAGGAACAGGTAAAAGAGGAAGACATGAAACTGCCGGGGTGGAATATTTTGGTGGTGGATGACAACGAAATGCTCTGTTCCAGTGCGGCGATTAATTTGGAAGAACTGGGCGTTCATGCGGAATGGATGACGGACGGCAGGAAAGCGCTTGACCGTATTGAGGAACGCAATAGGGAGAACAGGGATTACCAGTTTGTATTGATTGACTGGAAGATGCCGTTGATGGACGGGATGGAAATGGTGCACGAATTGAGAAAGCGTGTCGGAAAAGAGATTCCCGTGTTCCTGATGTCCGCTTATGATTGGGGCGAAATCGAGGAAGAAGCGAAAGCGGCATGTATTGAAGGATTTATTCCGAAGCCCTTGTTTAAGTCCACGCTGTATGAGCATTTGAGTAAGTATGTGGACGGTTACAGGGAAGAAACCGTGGAGAAAGAAGAACAACTGGTGGATTTCACCGGAAAACAGATTCTTTTATCGGAGGATATCGAATTAAACTGGGAAATTGCCAATGAAATCCTGTCCGAAACGGGAATGCTGTTAGACAGGGCGGAGAACGGCAAGGAATGCCTGGAGATGTTTGAGCGGTCGGAAGTGGGGCATTACGATGCGATCCTGATGGATATCCGTATGCCGGTTATGAACGGGTACGATGCCACCAAGGCAATCCGTGCCCTGGACCGTCCGGATAAAGACCTGCCGATTATCGCCATGACTGCCGATGCGTTTTCGGATGACGCGCAGCACTGCCTGGAGGTTGGCATGAATGCCCATATCCCGAAACCGTTGGATGTGAAAGAATGCATGCGTGTATTGTCAAAATATTTGGATAAATGAAGATTTTACTCCGCAAGCCGGTAGGATTTACGGGCCTGCGGAGTATTCGGCTTACGGAGACGGCTATGAAGAATGAATTGTTTAAAATAGGACCTTTTACCGTATACGGTTACGGGCTGATGATTGCCATCGGAGTATTGGCGGCGTACGGGGTAGGGGAATACCGGGCAAGGAAATATGAGCGTGGGGAATACGGACAAGGGACGGATGGGACGGCGGGAATCAAAGCGGACCATGTGTTTGATTTTGTCATATGGTGCGTGGTGGGAGGTTTTCTCGGTGCGAAAATTCTGTACCTGATTACCGATATCAGGAATATATGGGCAAATCCTTCCATTGTGCTGAACATTGCCGACGGGTGGGTGGTATACGGCGGTATTATCGGCGGCATCCTGTCGGCCATGTTGTATTCCAGGATTCACGGATTGCGTTTCCTTGCTTATTTTGACCTGCTGATTCCTTCCGTGGCGTTGGCACAGGGGTTTGGGCGGATTGGCTGTTTTTTGGCAGGCTGTTGTTACGGGAGGGAAACGGACAGCCCGTTTGCCGTGGTATTCCATGAAGCGGAGTATGCGCCGAACGGCGTTCCGCTGGTACCTACCCAGTTGATTTCCAGCGGACTCGATTTTCTGAATTTTTTTGTTTTGGTTTGGCTGTCTAAACGGAAGAAGGCGGACGGGCAGATTGGGGCATTGTATCTTGTGTTTTACAGCATTGGGAGGTTTGTGCTGGAATTTTACCGCGGCGATTTGATACGGGGAAGCGTGGGGGCTTTGTCTACTTCGCAGTTTATTTCGTTGTTTACGGTGGCTGCGGGAGGAATTTTGTTTTTTTGGTGTGGGAGGAAGAAGTAGGGGAGAAAAACCTTCCCCTACTCCATTCCGATTGTCCAGTATCCATCATAGGCATATCCGGTTTTACCAATCAGGAAATGTCCGGATTTATTGAAACCTACTTTTTGAATTGCTTTAATTCTTTCTACTGCATAGATTGGAGCCTTGGTAAGCACACCTTTACAGCCCAACGTTTCCTCTAGTTTTGGCGTAATAAGTGAAAAAATGTCATATAATACATCTTCTTGTTCATAATCACTTCTCACATCTACTCTTAAAATTCCCATATTATTGAATTTATCTTGTGACACTCTCAGGCATAATTCTATTGTTCCAATTACATTTGATGCTGCCTTATCAACAATAGAAAGTCTAACAAACCATCCACTTCCATATAGCGCTGATAGTCGCCGCTTGTCACCATCACGACCGGG
>CANTGP010000229.1 GCA_947653315.1 uncultured Lachnospiraceae bacterium | reverse complement strand
TCAAAAAAATCCCCTTTATTGAAAAAAATGGAAAAATATGGTAAATTTATCTCATATTACTATGACTGTGACTGCTGATGATGACTGTAATTGCCGACACCAGGGAGGAAGACTGACATGAGACGCGAATATGGGACAAAGGATGTTTACGAGGCATTCCAGGAACGGATGCATCTTATTTTTCAGGAATTTGACAATATCTACCTTTCTTTTTCCGGCGGAAAGGACAGCGGGCTTTTGGTAAACCTGACGCTGGATTTCCAGCAGAAATTTTATCCGCAAAAGAAAGTCGGCATTTTCCACCAGGATTTTGAAGCGCAGTACACCGTGACCACGGAATATATCGAGCGCACGTTTCAACGTTTGGAAGGAAAGGCGGAGCTGTACTGGGTATGCCTGCCCATGGCGACGCGGACGGCGTTAAGCAGTTATGAGATGTTCTGGTATCCGTGGGATGACAGAAAAAAGGAAGCGTGGGTCCGGGATATGCCGAAGCATGATTACGTCATAAATTTGGACAATAATCCCATTACCACTTACCGCTACCGGATGCACCAGGAGGATTTGGCGAAGCAGTTCGGACGCTGGTACCGGATTACCCACGGTAACCGGAAGACGGTGTGTCTGCTTGGAATGCGGGCGGAGGAATCGCTGCAGCGGTACAGCGGATTTTTAAATAAAAAATACGGTTATAAGGATGAATGCTGGATCAGTAAGCAGTTTAAGAACATGTGGTGCGCATCTCCCTTATATGACTGGCGGCAGGAGGACGTATGGCATGCCAATTATACCTTTGATTATGATTATAACCGTCTGTATGACCTGTACCACATGGCGGGGTTAAAAGTATCCCAAATGCGCGTGGCGTCCCCGTTTAACGATTATTCCAAGGACAGTCTGAACCTTTACCGCGTGTTGGACCCGGAAATATGGGCGAAGCTGGTGGGAAGGGTGCAGGGGGCTAATTTTGCCTGCATATACGGAAGGACGAAGGCGATGGGGTACCGGAACATATCGCTGCCGGAGGGACATACGTGGGAGTCCTATACCCGTTTCCTGCTGGATACCCTTCCCCTCCGCCTGAAAAACAATTACGTAAAGAAGTTCAATGCATCCATTAAATTCTGGCATGAAAAAGGAGGGGGACTGGAGGAGGAGACGATACGGGAGCTGGAGGAGCACGGCTACCGCGTTAAGCGTAACGGCGTGTCCAATTACACATTAAACAAAAAATCCCGTGTCATATTCCTGGAAAAAATCCCCGACAATACGGACGATATCAAGTCCACCAAGGACGTGCCGAGCTGGAAGCGGATGTGTTACTGTATCTTAAAAAACGACCATGTCTGCCGGTTTATGGGGTTTGGGCTGAACCGGCAGCAGCAGAGGAATATCGATATGATTAAACAGAAATACAAAGGATTGGAGGAGATGGGCAATGAAGCATAAGAGTCCGGTTTATGATGTGATTGCGGTACCCGTGGCAAAAATCAAACCAAATAACTATAATCCCAATGCGGTGGCGCCGCCGGAAATGAAGCTGCTTTACCAAAGCATTAAACTGGACGGTTATACCATGCCCATTGTATGTTATTATGTAAAGGAGGATGACGAATATATCATTGTGGACGGGTTTCACCGGTACCGGATTATGCTGGAGCACGAGGATATTTTTGAGAGGGAAGGCGGGATGCTTCCGGTTTCCGTGATTGATAAGCCCATCGACCAGCGGATGGCAAGCACCATCCGGCACAACCGGGCGAGGGGCAGCCATAATGTGGACCTGATGAGCAATATCGTAAAAGAACTGCATGAAATCGGGCGTTCCGATGCATGGATTTCCAGGCATTTGGGAATGGATAAGGATGAGATTTTGCGTTTAAAGCAGATTACCGGGCTGGCGGCTTTGTTTAAGGACGTGAAGTTTGGGAAGGCATGGCGTCCGGTGGAGGAAGAAGATGACGGGGAAGATTTTCCCGATCGTCCTGATATGGAGACGGATGAAATATAACGGAGGGCACAGATGGATTTAAAACGCGAGCTGGTCATCCCCAATGATGACCTTCCCTTTAAAATGTTTGTATTTGAGGGAAAGAACGGCAATTACCGTGTGACGAAGCATTGGCATGATACCGTGGAAATCTTTGTGGTTTTTGAAGGGGAAATTGATTTTTACATCAATGCTTCTTATTTCGGTCTGTCCAAGGGCCGTTTTATTATCGTGAACTCCAACGAAGTTCATTCCATTGACGTGCCGAAGGAGAATTTTACCATTGTGGTGCAGATACCGCCGGAGGAATTCGAGCGGTTTAAGGAAGGGGAATATATGCTTTTTTCCCATACTTCCGAAGGATATAAAGAGCAGGATGCCCAGTTTGTACGGCTGGTGCGGCAGATGTATACGGCCTATGCGGAGAAACGTTACGGTTACGAATTGGAAGTACTTGGCGATTACTACCGGCTGCTGCATTTTCTCGTGACAAAATACCGGGCGAAGGACGTGGACGGGGAACAGAGGAAGAAAAACCGGCAGATGAAGAAGCTGTACCGGATTACGTCCTATATACAGGAACATTACAGGGAAGACGTGACATTGGAAACGGTGGCGGGTATTTTCGGGTTTTCCCCCACGTATCTGTCGCGGATTTTCAAAAAATACGCCAACGTGAATTACAAAACATACGTATTAAACGTCAGGGTGGAATATGCTTATAAGGAACTGGTGAATACGGGACAGTCCATCAATAAGATTGCGGAGAGCTGCGGCTTTCCCGACGGACGCAGTTTCACCAAGGCATTTGCGGCGCGGTTTGGCATCACGCCGGATAAATACCGGAAGGAGATCAGGAAACGGTGAATATGGGAAAGGCGGATAACGGAAAGGATACGGGGAAAAAGGAAAAACGTATGAAGAATGCCGTCCGGAAGGAACTGGCAGCGGTTGGGAAACAGGAGGAACGGTTAAGGAAGGCGGCGGCGCGGGAAGGCAGCCGTCCGCTTGCCATGATTGCGGAGAAAATCCCGCCGAAGGCGGCCGGACATTTGGAAAATGCATTTTGCAAGGCATTTACCGTTGTTTTCGGGAAGGGAACGGACCTGATAGAAAAGAGTTACCGCAAAGACGCCATCAGCGAAGATTATATGGTGCGGGATTATGCGGTACAGGTTAAAGGCGGTAGGAAAGAACTGCGCGGGATGGAAAGCGGGGCGCGGGAAGCCGGATGGAGGAATCTGGCGCTTACGGCGGCGGAAGGAATCGGGCTTGGCGTATTCGGAATCGGACTGCCGGATATTGTGGTATTTACGGGCATGTTGTTAAAGGGAATTTATGAGACGGCGCTTTCTTACGGTTTTTCCTATGATACGGAGGAAGAAAGGCTTTTCATCCTGAAAATGATGGAGACGGCATTGTCCAAAGGGGAAGCATGGGAAGAAAACAACCAAACCGTGGACGGATGGCTGCAAAACGGCATTCCCGCGCCGGAAGGGGATACCCTGGAATTGCAGACGGACAGGACGGCACGGGCATTCGCCATGGATATGCTGGTGTTAAAATTTATTCAGGGAATCCCCGTGGCAGGCGTGCTCGGAGGCGCGGGGAATCCGGTTTATTACCGGCGGGTGATGCGGTATGTGCGGCTGAAATACCGGAAGCGGTATTTGACAGCAATGGCATGTTATTAAAATGAAAATAATAAGGAAAATAAAAATGAAAAAGACAAGAAAGTGCTATACATAAGATAAGTTTTTGGTAGAAAAGAGCAAAAAATACGCCTATAATAGAATCATACGGGTTAGGGACCCAAAAGCGGAATACCCCCCCCAAAAAAGACAGGAGGCGTAAAAAAGTGAAGATTCAGTCAGTGAAAGAGGATTCTTTCAAAGCATACGGCCGTATCTTCCCGGATTTCGATGCATCGGAGCTGGTGGAAGCCATGCAGAAAACGGATGCGCCGGAAGACGCGGTGGTATATTATCCTTCCATTGCGGAGCTGGAAAAGCTGTCCGTGGCAGAGAAGGTGCAAAACAGCTTTTTCGGAGAGCTGGAGATGCAGATCGGCTATTGTAACGGGACAAACCACAAACTGGACGCGGTGGAATACCACCGCAGCTCGGAGTTCGGCGTGGCGGCATCCGACCTGATTCTGTTGTTAGGCAGGCAGCAGGATGTGGAGGTATCGGAAGAAGGGGAATTTTCCTATGATTCTTCCGGGATAGAGGCGTTTTTGCTGCCGAAGGGGACCGTGTATGAGATGTATGCGACTACCCTGCATTATGCGCCGTGCAGTGTGGACGGCAAGCCCTTCCGCAATGCGGTAATCCTGCCCAAAGGAACCAATGGGGATTTAACGGAAAAGAAGGGGACACAGCCGGAAGATAAGCTGTTGGCGGCGAAGAACAAGTGGCTGATTGCCCATGAAGAAGCGGGAATTGCCGGGGCGTACAACGGCATAAAGGGAGAAAACATCAGCGTATAGGAAGCGAAGCTCCCCGTTTTGGAAAATCATGGTAAACTACCATAAAAAAAATAGGAGGATAAGAGAATGTTTGAGAATTTACCCAAAGTAAAAGTAGGTATCGTGGCGGTAAGCCGTGACTGCTTCCCGGAAAGCCTTTCCGTGGACAGGAGGAAAGCGCTGGTAAAAGCGTATGAGGACAAATACGGGAAAGATGATATCTATGAGTGCCCGGTCTGCATCGTGGAAAGCGAGATTCATATGGTACAGGCATTGGAGGACGTGAAAAAGGCGGGATGCAATGCCATCGTGGTATACCTTGGCAACTTCGGACCGGAGATTTCCGAGACGCTTTTGGCAAAACATTTTGACGGACCGGCCATGTTCGTGGCTGCGGCAGAGGAAAGCGGCGATAACCTCATCGGAGGCAGGGGCGACGCATACTGCGGTATGTTAAATGCAAGTTATAACTTAAAACTGCGCAATATTAAGGCTTACATTCCGGAGTATCCGGTGGGAACGGCAGAGGAATGCGCGGATATGATCCATGAATTCCTTCCCATTGCAAGGGGGATTGTGGGACTTTCCGATTTGAAGATCATATCTTTCGGTCCCAGGCCGTTAAACTTCCTGGCATGTAATGCGCCGATTAAGCAGCTTTATAATCTGGGTGTGGAAATCGAGGAGAATTCCGAGCTGGATTTGTTCGAAGCGTTCCACAAACATGATAATGACCCCCGCATCGCCGATGTGGTAAAAGATATGGAATCCGAGCTTGGGGCGGGTAATATGAAACCGGAAATCCTGCCGAAGCTGGCTCAGTATGAACTGACTCTTTTGGATTGGATTGACGAGCATAAAGGGTACCGGAAATATGTAGCCATTGCGGGAAAATGCTGGCCGGCATTCCAAACGCAGTTTGGCTTTGTCCCCTGCTATGTGAACAGCCGTCTGACCGGAAGG